>USNJ01000147.1 GCA_900556055.1 uncultured Ruminococcus sp. | reverse complement strand
CTTTCATACATTTATCCGCACTGATATACTGCTTTAATTTGTTTATCATCTGAATTTTACCGTCCTCATTATTGTAATGCAGGCCGACAGCCGTACAGCTGTCAGCCTTTGTCACTTTACCGCAATTACAGCATAATCCTGACTTCCGTAAAGCATATTTTCCACATCTTTCATTGCCGCATTGAACCTGTCATATCCTTCAAGCTCGGGAATAGTTTTTTTCGGGCGGCTGCATTCTGTAAAGACAACGGAAATATTGCTCCGTGCAAAGCCTGCTTTATGGAGAAGATACTCCATTGTTTTGGGGTGGACAGGCTTGTTGTGTGATGGGTCGATGTAAAAAGCGTTGGTATAGATGCTGAGGGAGCAGGGATTTGGTGTTTCCATTATTATAACTCCGCCCTCATCAAGCTTTTCATAGGCAGTTTCAGTCAGTTCCACTATTTGGTCAATGGTCAGATGTTCTATGACCTGACCCAGAAATATGCCGTCCGGCTTTTCCATTGACTTAAGATAGCTGAGGCCGTCCCTGTGATACACTTCAAGGCCTCTTTCCGTGCAGTAGTCAACATAGTCGGAATATGTTTCAGCTCCTACAGCGTGTATCCCCTCATTTTTCATCAGTTCAAGAAATTCCCCTCTGCCGCAGCCGAAATCCAGAACATTTTTCTTGCCCTCAAAATACGGCAGGTACATTCTCTGACGCTCTATGATTAGCTCTCTCATTCCCCTGAAATGATTTTCAAAATCAAGATAATCAATGGAGCTGTAATCATCGGCGGAAACGGGAGCGTCTGAGGGTGCGGGTGTGGTTTCCGCACTGTTCTGCCTGCTCTTTAAATGCTTTTTCAGGCGGTTTATATCAAAATCCATACGTTCATTATCAGATATTATTTTCTGATATGAATTATTCAGGTTGCCGATGTTCTTGCATATATCGCCGTAATTATTCAGCATAGAATTCAGATTGCCGATGTTCTTGCAAATGTCGCCGTAATTGCTCAGCATAGAATTCAGGTTGCCGATGTTTTTGCATATGTCGCCGTAATTATTCAGCATAGAATTCAGGTTGCCGATATTCTTGCATATATCGCCGTAATTATTCAGCATAGAATTAAGCCCGCCCACATTTTTGCAGACATCGCCGTAATCATTCAGCATAGCGATCAGCTCGTCCGTTTTTTTGCCGCAGCTGTTCAGCTTATCATTCAGTTCCTGATTTTCTTTTTTAAGGAGTTCAGTCTGCTTTACAAGGCTGTTGTATTCGGGGAAAATTTTTTCCATCAGATATTTTCTGAGGCTCATATCTCTTATCCTTCCTGTTCAGGCTTGTTGCCGAGGTTTTCCCAGCTGTGTTCGATTCTCGCCACACCAACATCACCTACAGATGAATTTATGCGTATCACTTCGGCTTCTCTGAAATAATCAACAGGGATACCCTGACCGCATTCTATAGCAAAGTCAAGAAGATATTCTCCGGGGAGAAGAGGAACGTTTCTGAGCTTCAGTCTGACTGTTCCCGAGGCTGTCAGGTCAAATGAAGCTATATTGTCTATTCTTGTATTTGTGCCGTAGCAGTTTACTCCGCCCCGGTTAAATATGCCTATGCCGAAAACCGCATCTTTAACGGGATTTTTCACTGTGTAGGATATTTCGATGTTTATATTGTCGCCTGTGCTGTATATCCTGCTTTCACTGCCGTCATCGGCGGCAATGCTTATGCGGCTGATAACGGCGTCGCCGTTTCCCCAGCGTTTGCGGGGCTTTTGGGGTGCCGCATCAGTTCCGCCGTCACTCTTTTTCTGCTGTGCGGCGGCAGGCTGTGTTTCTTTTTTTGCTTCGCTCCGCTTTTCGGCGTCACGCTGTTTCTTTACCATATAGTCAAGATATTCCATATGGACCTGCTTCGGGTCGCCCTCGCCGCAGATAAGTCCGTCATTTATCCAGATAGAACGGTCGCATATCTGCTCTATCTGACCGAGGCTGTGTGAAACGATAACGATAGTGGTGCCGTTTGCCTTTATTTCCTTAAGACGATTGAAACATTTGTTTTGAAATGCCACATCGCCCACCGCAAGTATCTCATCAATAAGCAGAACATCAGCGTTCACGTTTATTGCAACGGAAAAGGCAAGACGCATATACATTCCTGAGGAATATGTTCTTACCGGATTATCGATGAACTCCTCCATTTCGGAGAAATCAACGATATCCTGTAATCTTTCGTCTATTTCCTTTTCGGTCAGACCGAATATTGCGGCATTTGTATAAATATTTTCCCTGCCGCTCATATCGGGGTGAAAGCCTGCTCCAAGTTCTATCAGGCTCGATACTCTGCCCTTTATCTCGATGCTTCCACGGTCAGGATACATTATTCTTGTAAGCAGTTTGAGCATAGTGCTCTTGCCGCAGCCGTTATGACCCACAAGCCCTATCGCTTCGCCTTTTTTTACATCAAAGGATATGCCTTTAAGAACCTGACGCTCCTCAAATCTTCTTCGGTTTTTAAAAAGCAGGGTCTCTTTCAGGCTGTAGCTCCTGTCATAATATACCTTGAAGGATTTATGGACATCTTGTACTCTTATAGAATACTCGTTTTCCATAGCGTCCTCCCTTTAAAGAGTTTCGGCGAATCTCTTTTTGAGCCTGCCGAACACGGCAAACCCGATAAACATTACTGCCACGCTTACAGCCGCAGTAATGCCCAGATATTTAAGATCGGGCATCTGCTTGTAATACAGGATAGTTCTGTATGAAGTTATTATGTGGCACATAGGGTTAAGATAGAAAATATTCCGATAATTTTCGGGGATATCCTTGATATTGTAGATAATGGGGGTAAAGTACATCCACGCCATCATAATTATGCCCAGTATATGCTGAAGGTCACGGAAATAAACTGTCACGCCTGACACGATAAGGGTACAGCCCAGTGCAAAGCAGTATTCTGTTATCATAACAGCAGGGAGCCACAAAAGAGCCTTTATGCTTATGCCTATGCCCGAAATGAAAAGCACCAGGAACACGACTATAAAGCATAACAGCATATTTACAAAACAGCCGGTCACATAGGAGACAGGTATTACTTCACGGGGGAAATATATCTTTGTGATAAGGTTCTTGCTTGTCATTATGCAGGTAGAGCCTACAGTGACCGAGGAAGAGAAAAATATCCAGGGTATAAGTGCCACAAAGAGGAAAATGTAATACTTGTCAACATTTGCCACTCTCATTACAGAAGAAAACACCACGGAATATACCAGCATCTGAAGCAGGGGGTTTATGAAAGTCCACATAAATCCCAGCACTGAGCCTTTGTATCTGCCCCGAAGGTCTTTTCTCACAAGGCTTTTTATCATATGGCGGTATTCGTACAGTTCTCGAAACATTTTTACCTTCTTTCAGTATCAGACCAGCTCTGTTCTGATGGTGACCGACTGCTGTATCTGCCTGTCCTCGAGGGTAACAACGAAATGCAGATAAGCCGCCCCGCACTTTTTGGACGGTGTTCTCATTGGAAGCAGGAAATTCAGGTCGCTGTTGTCAATGGCTGTTCTGAACACGCCTGTGAGCTGTTCATTCTTCACGGAAGTGTACCAGTAGCTTACAGACATCTGTGAAACGTTCATTTCATCAATGATATTTTTGTCCACCGTTACCTGAAGTCTTGTTATCTCAGGCGATTTCAGTCTGAGAAGGTCGGGGCTGTTTATGACTATGCCTGTTCTGTCAGGGGAAGCGGCAATGGTGAACGAGGGCATTTCTCCCCGTGAGGCACGGTATTGTCTCACAAACTGTTCATATACCCTGCGTGCTTCCATCTGTCTGCCAAGCTCTGCGGCATATCTTTTCTTCTTTTCTTCGATAAGCCCGCCGCAGTCATCTTCCGCCCTGTCGGAAAGGCCATAGAAAATATGACCCTTTTCATAAAGACTGCTGTAATGGTTCTCGAAAACATATTCATCGGGGAGAGTGTAGAGCTTCCAGTCTGTGCAGGCTCCAGGCCAGCACATTGAGATATACGGCACTGCATCGAACTTATCGGGATATGTTCCCACGCCGTAGTTGAAATAACTGCACCACTCGCATACGCCCTTGGTGGTTATTTCGGGATATTTTTCGGTCATTTCGTTAAATATCCGTTTATCTATTATCTGGGGCTGGTGGGAGGAATACATCATTGTGGGATATCCGTTTGCGGAGAGAAATTCCCTGCTGTGCTTCATACCCAGGTCAAAAGAAGTGGGATTTCCGTATGTACCGCCCCACTCGTTAAGGTCGTAGCAGTAATATGCCTTGTATCTGCCATTACTGATAAAGTCGGGGATATCCACTTCACGGAGAGGGCGGTAATCGTCATCTGTCATAATAAACACATCGTCGATGACGGGGCTTTTCATTATCAGACAGCGCAGGAAAAAATTCCTTGTCTGATGGTCGGCGGGAAGCTCAGCCCCGTTCAGCACCCGGCTGTCGGTAAGGAATTTCAGCGCAAATCTGCCCTTATATTTTTCCCTCAGCTCTTCCACATTCTTATCAGGACAGCAGATGACCATTTCCGTGATAAAGGGCATATATTTTTCAAGAAACGGCAGTGTAGCCAGTATATCGTCATTTCTTGCGGTAAGGCAGACCATTTGCTTCACCTTGGTGTCATCGGGGACCATATCCCTGTTCTGACAGACCGAAAGCACCGCATCGGCAAAGAGACAGGCACATTTGTCCCAGGTAAGGGGCACATACTCTTTCAGCCGTTCTTTCTTTGCGGCATACATTTTTTCATCGGAAGCAAGCTTTTTCACTGCCTCAATAAAAGAGCCGCTGTCTGTGGGGTCAAAATAATCCGCATAGCTTCCGCCGACCTCACGCAGAACTCCGATATCCGAGGCAAGAACGGGGGTATTTCTGCTGAATGCCTCTATCATAGGCAGTCCGAAGCCCTCGTTGAATGTGGGGAACGCAACTGCCAGAGCATTTTTATACAGATAATCTATAGCCGCATCATCGGGTCTTTCCAGGAAAAAAAGGCTCTTTCCCAGCATTGGGTGAGTCTCTATCCTTTTTCTGAGAGCATCAACATTCCAGCCGTAGCGTCCGGCAAATATCACCCTTATGCCCATTTCGTCAAGGCCGTTTTCAAGGGCATCTATCACAAGGCTATGGTTTTTTCTTGGCTCTATGGTACCAACCATAAGGATATATTTTCCCAGGGCGGCGTCCCTTACCTCGTCC
>USNJ01000146.1 GCA_900556055.1 uncultured Ruminococcus sp. | reverse complement strand
AATGCTGTGAGATACTGTCAAGCAGCGGCTGCTCGGAAAAGCTGATCTCCGAGCTTTATGCACTGTTATCGGAAACAAAGTCACAGTCGGAAAAGGAAAATATCCTCAGCCTGATATCCGACAGCCACAGAATGATGTGTGATTACAAAATGGCATTTGAAACGGCAATGCGCCTTGATCCGTCGTCCTCCAAGGATCCTGCGGGGATCTATATGCAGCTGCTGGAGCTTTACACAGAAACGGGCGACCTCGACAGCGCCGACAAGGTCGCATACAATGTGCAGGGCTGTCTGCCCGCCTACGAAGCATATTATAATAAGTATCTGAGCGGTGCGCACTGCTATGCAAAATATCTGAAGGCAAAGGGATTTTTCCCCGAATCGCTGGATCTTCTGAACGCCGTTATGCGCTGCTTTTCTGACTTCGGCGCAGTAAATGCGTCAATGAATCAGCAGATAGGGCTTGTGAATTTCGATATCGGCGAATGTCTGTATTTCATGGGCAGATATGCCGAGGCAATGCCGCACATATCGACAGCCGTAAACCTTCTTTCGGGACTTCCGGCAAGGCAGAAGCGTGCTGAGGATCTCAGAAATGCCGCAGTTTCCGCAATGCAGTGAAAGGATAGAAAATGATCTCCGGACTTAATGAAACACCGAAAGCAATGAGGATCCACATAGGCATTTTCGGCAGCGTGAATGCAGGAAAATCCACGCTCGTGAATGCCGTCACGGGGCAGAATGTATCAATAACATCGTCCGAACCCGGCACAACGACCGATCCCGTTTACAAGCCAATGGAGCTTGCGGAGATCGGTCCCGCAGTGTTCATTGATACGGCAGGCTTCGGCGACAGAACATTGCTCGGAGCGTCCCGTACAGAGCGCACACTCTCCGAGCTTGACCGCTGTGATATGGCTGTGTATGTCATTTCCGATGATGATGATCCCGCTGAATATGCAAGGATCACGGAGATGTTCGCAAGGAAAAATATCCCGCTGCTTTTCGTTGTCAATATAAAGGATAAAACACGAACCGCCCCCGAAGCACCGAAAAACACACCTTATATATGTATAGACCTGACCGATGGAAATGCGGGAAAAGCTGTCCGTGAAGCATTGATCTCATTGCTGAAAAGCAAAACAAAACCCGATCCGCCGATGACTGCCGATCTCGTAAAAGCGGGAGATATCGTCCTGCTGTGCGCCCCGCAGGACAAGCAGGCTCCCAAAGGGCGGCTAATTCTGCCCGAGGTGCAGACTATCCGTGACCTGCTCGACAATATGTGCATGGTCATGACCGTGACTCCCGAAAATATCACGGCTGCGCTGGATTCGCTGAACCGTCTGCCCGACCTCGTTGTGACGGATTCGCAGATATTTGCCGAGGTGAATGCTGCTATACCGGAAAGCGTCCGTCTTACGTCATTTTCGGTGCTTATGGCAAAGATAAAGGGCGATCTCCCGAAGCTGATAGACGGTGCAAAAACGATCTCATCGCTCACCGACGGCGACAGGGTGCTTATCATCGAAAGCTGCTCGCACCATGCGCAGAAGGACGATATCGCCCGTGAAAAACTCCCCCGCCTGCTGAAAAAATTCACGGGAAAGAGCCTTGAAATAACCGTTTCATCGGGACAGACACTTCCCGATGATCTCTCGGAATATACGCTTGCCATACACTGCGGCGGCTGTATGATAAACCGCCGTTCAATGCTCGCAAAGCAGGAAAAAGCCGCATCTCTCGGCATTCCCATGACGAATTTCGGAATTGCCATTGCATATATGAACGGCATTTTTGACAGGATATGCTATTGATTTTCAATCCGTTAAAAGATTTGCAATGCAAAGTAAAATGTATGGTGTTATAATACCTATATGTTTTATATGAAAAGAGAGATACAATGAACTCCGAGCTTATCAAGAATTCCTTCAAAGCGGCTTTTCCGCATACTATACCTATCCTCACAGGCTTCGCATTCCTGGGCTTTACATACGGACTTTATATGCACACGCTGGGCTTCAGCTTCGTTTATCCGATGCTTATGAGCTTGCTTATCTACGCAGGTTCGGTGGAATTCGTTGTTGCGAATATGCTTATCGGCGCATTTAATCCGCTCCAGACCTTTGTTATGGCACTTGTAATAAACGCAAGACACCTTTTTTACGGCATCTCCATGCTCGATAAATTCAAAGGAACGGGGCTGAAAAAGCTCTACCTCATCTTCGGAATGTGCGACGAAACATTCTCCGTCAATTATGCGGCAGTCGTCCCACCGAACTGCGACAAGGGCTGGTTCATGTTTTTCGTTACGCTCCTGAATCAGTTCTACTGGTCGGCAAGCGCCACGATCGGCGGACTTGCAGGCTCGCTGATAAAATTTGAAACAAAGGGGCTTGACTTCGCCCTGACCGCCCTTTTCACCGTTATATTCATCGAACAGTGGCTCAAGGAAAAAAATCATGCCGCATCGCTTTTAGGGCTTGGAATATCTCTTCTCTGCCTTGTCGCACTCGGTGCGGACGGATTTATTATCCCGTCAATGGCAGGTCTGCTCGTCATACTGACAGCGGCAAGAACACCCATTGAAGAAAGGATCGGTGAGGACGCATGACCGAAATGACTGTCCCCCAGCAGATAATAACGATCGCAATGGCAGTCCTTGCGACCATGACAACAAGATTTCTGCCGTTCATAGCATTCCCCGCAGGAAAGGAAACGCCGAAATATGTGAAATATCTCGGAAAAGTGCTTCCGCCCGCCGTTTTCGGAATGCTCATAATCTACTGCCTGAAAAATGTCAGCATTCTTTCCGGCTCACACGGAATACCCGAGCTTACAGCCATCGCAGTGACGGCAGGTCTGCACCTTTGGAAGCGGAATATGCTGCTCTCCATCGCAGGCGGAACGATATGCTATATGCTGCTTGTGCAGTTTGTTTTCATATAAAAAGAGCATTTCAGCCGATATATTGACTGAAATGCTCTTTTTTACATCGAATGCTTATCCCTCTCCATGACCGCAAGCTCGTCGCAGCGTTCATTCTCGGGATGTCCCGCATGACCCTTGACCCACACAAAGCGGACATTATGCACATCGAGAAGTGCCAGCAGCTTCTCCCAGAGATCGGCATTAAGCGCAGGCTTTCCGTCGGATTTCTTCCAGCCCTTGGCCTTCCATGACCTCGCCCAGCCCTTTGTCACAGAGTCGCAGACATAGCGGCTGTCCGTCGTCAGTACGACATCGCAGGGATATTTCAGCGCAGAAAGCGCCTCGATAACAGCAGTCATCTCCATGCGGTTGTTGGTCGTGTCAGCCTCGCCGCCCGATATCTCCTTGACAGCCTTTCCGCAGCGGAGGATAGCTCCGTATCCGCCGGGACCTGGATTTCCAGAACATGCGCCGTCCGTAAAAATTTCTACTTTCATTGATATATCCTTTCAAAAAAATTCATATTGTCAAAATATAAAAAATACAGCTTGCTTATTTATATATTTTAAACATTTTTTATGAAAAAATCAAGCAAATTGTCTGTAACTCTTGACATCAGATGCTGCACATGGTAAAATGTACCTATGCTAATCATTTTACACAAAACGCAAACGCTTTTCGCTCTCCTTTTAGGGCATTTTGAAACAATTCACAACAGTGTAATAACGCATTAGCAAAAAAATCGTAATGCTATTCAATTTATCGGGAGGCAAAATTCACTATGTCACGTCTTGGAACTCGTATTTTATCAGTTATTGTCGGGCTGTTTCTGTTGTTTACCGTAACACTCGTCGCAGCGTCTGCCATCACCATAAGCAATCTCGTTTCAACTTTGATGAAAAGAGAAGTTTCGACTGCTATGTATATTTTGCAGGACAATGTCAATGAAATGACGGAAAAAACAAGAAGCACCTTTGATGAACTTGCGCTCAACCCAGCCCTTGCTGAAAGCATTTCCAAAAAGGACACCGCACAGCTCGAAAGATCGATCGGATCTGCCGGCAATGACAATCTTTTCGCCGCTTTCTATACCACTGACGGTTCTCTTATCTGGAGCTCAGCGAACTGCCCCGCAAACATAGGGGATAATGCATCTCAGAATGCAGACGGGATCTCAAGCGACGGAACTGTCATGTACTGCTTTTACTCAAACGAAGTAACAGACAACGGCGAAGCTGTCGGAAGATGCGTGATCGGCACAGACCTCAGAGATTATAGCATGCTTGACAGTGCCGCTGAGATAACAGGCGGTCATTTCACACTTTTCCTTAATAACATAAGATACGCAACAACTATCACTCAGGATGACGGATCACGGTTTGAAGGCACTGAAATGTCTGCCGATATCGCCGACAAGGTGATCGCAAACGGCGAAACATATGTCGGCAATGCTAAGATCAACGGCGAGAATTACATAGTCTGCTATAAGCCTATGTCCGACTGTTCGGGCAACCGTATCGGCGCATTTTTCAGCGGAACTCCTACCAAAGAGGTCGATATGCGTGAAGGAAGAGCAATAACGATCATGGCACTGGAAGGCGTTATTCTCTGCATAGTAAGCTTTGCCATTATATTCTTTGTTATAAAGAAATTCATTACATCTCCTATCGTGTATATCGAAAAGCTGTCCGATGACATGAAGAACGGAAAGCTTTCCGCAGATGAAAACAAGATCAGGCTTTACAATGATGAGGTCGGCGATCTCGCAAAGAATATCGAGGAGACAAAGGAAGCTATCAACAGCTATATCAGCGATATTTCAAATGTCCTCGGCGCAATGGCTGACCGTGATTTCACGGTAGAGCCGCAGGTAGAGTATGTCGGCGAATTCGCATCTCTCGAAAGCTCGGCTATGCACATCGCAACAGAGCTGAGAAAGATCACGGGCGATATCAAAACCTCTGCCGAACAGGTCTCAAGCGGTTCGGCACAGTCCGCAAAGGGCTCGGAAATGCTCGCAGAAGGCACAACACGTCAGGCTGCCGCTATCGAGGAGCTTTCCGCATCGCTCAATGATATCTCCGACAAGATCGGCGAAACATCGGGAAATGCCGACAACGCAAGGACGCTTTCGGAAAACGCATCGGATACGCTTGACGAACAGAACGGATATATGTCGCAAATGCTCAGCTGGGACGTTTCCGCCAAGAGCTACGAGGGTCTGTACAACGAGACCGCAAACCTCTGGTAAGCACCCCTAGATTCCAAAGCACCCGCCGGGGCTGCCGCACAAACGTGCGGCAGCCCCTTTTGCGTGGAACGATTTAAAATGGCTTCCGCTT
>USNJ01000145.1 GCA_900556055.1 uncultured Ruminococcus sp. | reverse complement strand
TTCTCAAATTTCTCTTCAGCTTCCTTTATGACGGGAACGGAATTCAGCACGCCTACATGCTCCTTGTATTTGAAAATGTAGTTATACTCGGGGCCTGCGGAAAATGCAAGATTTCTCGGATGATCGAGATCAAGCTTGTTTTCCGTTTCATACGGCGGGAGAAATTCATCTGCCTGTTCGGGTGTCGGAACATCTACCGTTTCATATGTATGTGTGAGTATAAAGCCGTCCAGATTGACCATAAACGGCGTAGATACGTCCTTTTTCTCTGCTATGTAATAGCTCATCAGTGCCATGTCAAGGCTTTCCTGCGCATTTTCGGCATATGACTGTATCCAGCCGCTGTCAAGCTGCGATATGCTGTCACGCTGATCTCCGTAGATGTTCCACGGGAGAGCTGTTGATCGGTTTGCGTTCATCATTACTATCGGAAAACGTCCGCCAGATGCATAATAAAGACATTCAGCCATGTAAAGAAGTCCCTGAGATGATGTCGCCGTGAATGCTCTTGCGCCTACTGCGCTTGCGCCCATCGCACACGAAAGTGCGGAATGTTCGGACTCAACATGGATATATTCCGCTTTCAGCCTGCCGTCCTCGACCATATCGGAAAGACGTTCAACGACAATAGTTTGCGGAGTTATCGGATACGCCGATATAACTTCGGGACGTGCAAGGCGAACGCCCTCGGCAAACGCTTCATCGCCCGAAAGAAATCTTTTCGCCATTACCTTTCCGCCTCCATTTCTATTGCCTTCACCTTACAGACTTTTTCACAGATGCCGCAGCCCTTGCAGAATTTGTAGTCGATGACTGCTTTGCCGTTTTCTATCGAAACCGTTCCGTCGGGACAGTAAAGATAGCACTGCATACAGCCCACACATTTTTCGTTATTGACAACGGGACGGATATTTCTCCAGCCGCTGTTCTCCGAAACAAGATAGCCTGCCTCAAATGCCGTGTTTTCGGGAACATCGTCAAAACCAAACTGCTTTTTTTCTCTGAGATATGGTTTCATTTTTCCGCCCCCTCGTATGCATTCTTAACTGCCGTCTTGTTTTTTTCACGTATCTTTTCGGGCATATATCCGTCGATCGCTCCGAAAATATCTTCCTCGGAAACTATCCCCGAAACAGCTGCCGCCTTGCCAAGCATCACCGTGTTGACTGTCGGAAGTCTGAGCTTTTCGGCGATCGAACTGCCGTCAAATGCAACATTGCGATCATTTTCAGCCGATCTCGTATTGATTATCACTTTTCCGTTCGGCTTCAGATGCTGTTCCAGCGATTCGCTGTAAAGAGTTTCATCGAGAATTATTATATAATCCGCAAGTTCGGTTTCGCTGCGGTCAAGTACAGGCTTATTGTCAAGCTTCGTAAATGCCCTTACGGGAGCGCCCCGCCTTTCGGGTCCGAATGACGGAAACGCCAGAGCATGGTATCCGTCGCCCTTCAGCGCATATGCTGCACCGAGGAGCTTTGCTGCCGTGAATGCACCCTGTCCGCCTCGTCCCAGCCATAAGATCTCAGTCATAATTCACACCGTCTTTCACATTACATTATAAACATATAAGTATTATATGTTTTGTATGTATATATAATATCATGCAGGACCCGTTTTGTCCAATACAGAAAAGCAATATTCAGTCATAGATTTTTCCTATAACTTTTTATCAAGCTTTCTTACGGCAATATCACCGATAAACTGGATAAGCTGAACAAGGATAACAAGTATTGCAACGCAGACGATCATTATATCTGTCTGATATCTCTGATAGCCGTATCTGTAAGCGAGATCTCCCAGTCCTCCGCCGCCTACAAGTCCTGCCATTGCGGAAAATCCAAGCACCGATATCGCAGTTACCGTAATGTTCCTGACAAGTGAAGGGAGTGCTTCTGGAATGAGTATCTCCGTGATGATGCTGCTTTTCTTTGCTCCCGATGAAACAGCGGCTTCAATAACGCCCTTGCTCACGTCCGAAAACGACGCTTCGGCAAGTCTTGCAAAAAATGCGATCGACGCTATCGAAAGCGGAACTATGACAGCTTCCGAGCCTATTTTCGTTCCGACGATAAGCTTTGAAAGCGGAAGGAGAAGTATCATCAGTATCAGAAAAGGAACTGAGCGTATCACATTCAGGATAACACCCACGATCTTATTTACAGCTTCATTTTTTATAAAAAGCGGATTTGATGTTGCGTAAAGCAGAAGTCCGAGAAGTCCGCCGAAAACGACTGCCGCCGCAAGCGAGGTCAGCACCATGAACGCTGTCTGCGCAAGTGCTGTTCCGATGTCACCGCCGAGTGAGATTATATTTTCAAGCACTTAAGATCACCTCCGTGTCATAAACCGTCTTTTTAAGCTCATCTATCGCATTGCGGACATTTTCCGCATCTCCCGTGATATTCACATAGAGTATTCCGAGCGGCTTTTTCTCGATATATTCGATCTTGCCGTGAAGGATATTGCAGCCGACATCATGATTTTTTGCTACCTGAGAAAGTATTGCCTCCGCTGCGCTGTCACCCAGATATGTAAGCTTCACAACAGGGCCTGTTATCTCCGACTTTATTTCATTCGGGATATCGAAATTCTGTGTGTGAGCGATAAGCTGCTTTGTGAATTCGTCCTTCGGCGATGTGAAAACATCGTAAACATCGCCTATCTCAACGACCTCTCCCTGTGACATTACCGCAGTGCGTGTGCATATCGTCTTTACAACATCAAGTTCATGTGTGATTATCACGATGGTAACACCAAGCTCCGAGTTTATGCGGCTCAGAAGTTCAAGCACGGAAGATGTGGTCTCAGCGTCAAGCGCCGATGTCGGCTCATCGCAGAGGAGAAGCTCTGTGTTGTTCGCAAGTGCCCTTGCTATCGCAACTCTCTGCTTCTGACCGCCCGAAAGCTTTGACGGATAAGAGTCCGCTTTATCGCTCAGCCTGACAAATTCAAGCAGCTCGCCAACTCTCTCAGCGATCTTATCCTTCTTCCAGCCTGCGGTTTTCAGCACGAATGCAATGTTCTGAAAAACCGTCTTGTTTTCCGCAAGATTGAAGTGCTGAAATATCATTCCGATGTTTTTCCTGAGATCTCTCAGCTGCGCACCCTTGTATGATACTATGCTGCTGCCGTTTATCAGGACATCTCCAGATGTGACGGGCTGGAGAAGATTTATCGTGCGGAGCAGCGTGCTTTTTCCCGCGCCGCTTCCGCCGACTATCCCGAAGATATCGCCCTTATTTATCGTGAAGGACACATTTTTTACAGCGTCCACTGTTTTGCCGTTCTGTCTGAAGCTTACGCTTACGTTTCTGAATTCTACCACATCTATCACCGTTTCTCTATCTTTTTTTCGTTAATCGTTATAACCCGCAGGTCTTGCAAATGCGGTGTACTGCTTGCTTTCGTCCTCGATAACGCTTCTGAAAGCGTCCGAATGAACTATCTCGGTTATATCCTTTGCAAACTGCGAATCAACATCAGCCGTTCTTACTGCGATAACGTTGAAATATCCCTCAGCAAGCTGCTCATTGTAAACTGCATCCGCAAGATCAAGACCCGCTCCGATAGCATAATTTCCGTTTATCACAGCGAAATCCGTGCTGTCAAGAACGCTTGGGAGTATCTCCGCACTGACCTCTGTAAATGTCAGATTTTTCGGATTTTCGGAGATGTCATTCACCGTTGCCTTGGACGGATCAATGCTCGGATCTATCGTGATTATTCCTGTCTGAGCAAGCACACGGAGCGCTCTCGAAAGGTTTGTATCATCATTTGGGATAGCTGCCGCTGCGCCGTCCGCAGCCTCATCAAGGGACTTGTATTTCTCGGAAAATACGCCCATCGCAGCTGTCGGGATCTCAGTCAGATAGCTGAGTTCAAGTCCGTGCTCCTCGGAAAATTTCTTGAGATATGTTGAATGCTGGAACATATTCACATCAATGTCGTTATCCGCAAGAGCGTTGTTCGGCTGAACATAATCGGAAAACTCTGTTATCTCAACTGTGTAGCCCTTCTCTTCAAGCGAAGGCTGGATAGCTTCTTTGAACATATCGCCGTAAGGTCCTGCGCACACGCCGACACGGATAAGCTTGTTTTCATCGCCTGATTTTCCGCATCCGGTAAATACTGCCGCACCGATGACAGCTGCAAGAGCCGCCGCAATTATCTTATTTATCTTTTTCATAACAAAACACCTCATAAAAATCAAAATAAAAAAGCAGCCGTTTCCGACCGCCCGAACATATCATATCAACAACATCAAGCCCGACAGGGCATATTGATACATCGTTCGAAACGTTTTATCAAACACATACAGCACATCATTTTCATTATCATTACACCCTTTCTGTCTGCCATTCTCTTGGCATGGCTAAATCATAACATACAAATCCCGCTTTGTCCAATACGTAAAACCGATATTCAGTTATAGGAAAAAAATATCGCCGTGCATCGGAAGTTGTCCGACACACGGCGGTATTTACTGCTTTTTCAGATACTTTTCTATTTCCTCGATATATATCCTGCCGATCTCAGAAAGGATCATGTTGTTCCTCGTTATGTAGCCGATCTCCATTACGTCCTCGTCAATGGATTCGTCTTTGAACGGAACTGCGATATAATCCGTACCGTTCAGCTCCTCGCAGATTATGCCCGAGCAAAGCGTATACGCATTCAGTCCGATCATCAGATTGAGCATAGTCGCACGGTCGCACGCTTTTATTATCTGCGGATAATCGCAGGTGCTGAGTATTTCCTCGGAAAGATAGAACGAACTGCTGTCCCCCTGCTCAAACGACAGGCAGGGATAATCATAAAGCTGCTTCAATGAGATGCTTTTTTCGTCCGCAAGAGGGTGACCCTTCCAGAGATATACATACGGTCTGCACTCTGTCAGCGTGTGAAAATCAAGCCCGTTCGATGACAGCAGCTTCATGATGGACTTGCGGTTGAAGCTGTTGAGATACAGTATTCCTATTTCGCTGCGCAGAGTGTGAACATCGTTTATGACCTCTCTCGTCTGCGTTTCGCGGATCGCAAATTCATACTCCGATGCACCAAAAAATCTGACTGTTTCAACGAATGCCTTGACAGCAAATGAATAATGCTGAGTCGAAACGCCGAACTTCTTTTTGACATTTCCCCCGCCTGAATATTTATCCTCCAGCAGCTTGTACTGACTGTACACCTGACGTGCATAAAGTATAAATTCCATGCCGTCATTCGTCAGCGTAACACCCCTGCCGCTTCGGTTGAATATCTGTATGCCTATCTCCTTTTCAAGCTCC
>USNJ01000144.1 GCA_900556055.1 uncultured Ruminococcus sp. | reverse complement strand
TTCGCCCTTGCGAGGGCGACCAGCCCTTGCCAAAGCCCAAGGGCTGGACCCCAACGCTTTTTAGTTTGGGTGCGGGTTTGGTGATGCTGTGCCCCTGAACATAAAAAGCAAAATGAACCGCACAAAATCTGTGCGGTTCACAAACAAAAAGCAAAGTCCCCTTTGCGCGGACGCTTGACTATATCCCTAAACAATAGTAAGGCGACGGCTAGCCGCGCCGTATCGCGGAAAAACAGTGCGGACGCCGCACCGCGAAAAACCCGTGGGGGTGTCCCCACTATTTTTTTGGGGGTAATGTTACTTTTATTTCGGTTCCTTGCTCCGGGACGCTCCTTAGATCAATATTGCCGTTCATGCTGTTCACTATATGCTTCACTATCGAAAGCCCCAGCCCCGTTCCGCCGCGCTGCTTCGACCTGCTCTTGTCCACTCGGTAAAATCTCTCGAATATGTGCTGCTGATGCTCCGCCGGTATGCCTATCCCACTGTCGCTGACGGTTATAACAGCCTTCCCGTTCTCCCTGCCAACCTTTACATTGACATATCCCCCTGCGGTGTTGTACTTTATCGCATTATCCGCAAGATTGTAGATTATCTCACTGAGCATTCCCTCGTTCGCAGTTATCGTAATATGCTCACCCGTGCATTTCAGGTCAACACTGCTCTTCTCCGCCTTCCCCGACAGCATCGAACATACCTCCTGCGCTGCGGAAAGCACGTCGATATCCTTCGTTTCAGGTGAATTATCCGCACTTTCATCAAGCTCGGACAACCTGATTATGTCGTTTATCAGCGTCAGCAGACGCGCACTCTCACGGTGGATAAGTCCGCCGTATTTCACAACATCCGCTTTATCGGATACTATGCCGTTTTCCATCATCTCGCCAAAGCCGCTGATAGTTGTGAGCGGCGTTTTCAGCTCGTGCGATACGTTCGCTGAGAAGCATCGGCGCATCTCCTCGGCATTGAAGCTCTCGGTTATATCGATCATCAGGATAACTGTGCCCTCGCTGTCCGCTGTGCGGTTGACGAACGCTCTCACCTGTCTGCCGCCGACGGCAAAATCTCCCGTAACGCTCGGCTCTTCCTTCGTCCTTCCGATAAGCGTGATAAGCTCGCCGCATCTCGTAAGCTCACGGATATCACGTCCCTCGCCGCCCGAATATGCCGATGAAAGCATAGTCAGCGCACTTTTGTTGACGGAAAGCACTCTGTCCTCATTGTCGAGAAGTATCATTCCCTCGACCATGTTCTGCGTGATAAGGTTTATCGTTTCACGCTCGTCCTTCAGCCGCTTTATGTACCTGTCAAGACGTGCGGAGAGCCTTCTGACCGCCGCTGCGACAGGCTCCAGCTCCTCATATTCGCCGATTATCTTATCCGTTTCAGCCTTTCCGCCCCGCTGCCCCGTCAGTACATCAATGTTGCAGACGAGAGTTTTTATCGGCGTGATTATGCTTTCGGATATCTTCATCGAGATGACCGTTGCAAGTATGATTATAAGTCCTGCGATAACTATAAGAACGGCTGTCGTGCTGAGGATTATGGAATACACGCTGTCTATCTCACGGGAAAATCTCAGTACACCGCCCTCCTGTCTGACTGCCGCATAATAGCTGCGCTTGCCGACTGTTTTTGATGAGCGGAGCTGTGAGCCGAAGCCATTTTCCATCGCCTCATTGAATTCGGGGCGGTCGGCATGGTTGTCGTGCGTGCCCTGCGCCTCGGGTGCTGTATCGAAGGTAACTGTTCCGTCATCTGCGATAAATGTCACACGGACGCTGTAATCAAGCTCGCTTTCGGCAAGCTCTGCATATTCCTCGGGAGTTTTCCGGCTCTGAGCCGCTATCTTTATGGCTGTGTTCAGCTCGCTTTCCGCTTTTCCGACATATATCGTATAGCATACGGCGCAAGTCACAAGCGCAAATATCACGACTGCTGTTATGACCATTCCCGAAATGGCGTTGAATATCTTCTTCTGCATATCAGTTTATCTTATATCCCACGCTGCGGACAGTCCGGATAAGTCCCGTGCAGCCTGCTGCTTCAAGCTTCTGGCGGAGCGTTTTGACATGGACATCTACCGTTCTGGTTTCGCCCTCGAAATCAAATCCCCAGACCTTTTCCATCAGCTTTTCTCTTGTTAGGACTATTCCCCTGTTGCGCATCAGGCAGGCTAAAAGCTCGAATTCCTTGAAGGTCAGGGTGACTGATGTGCCGTTGTATTCGACTGTGCGCTTTTCGCTGTCAAGCACAAGCCCGTCTATCTCAAGCGAATTATCGGCGGCAGGCTTGTGTCCCGAGCGGCGGAGGACGGCTTTTATCCTCGAAAGAAGCTCCATCACGCCGAACGGCTTGCAGATATAATCGTCCGCACCCGATTCAAGACCGTTCACCTTGTCAAGTTCGGCAGTTTTCGCTGTCAGCATTATCACGGGGACATCTGCGGTATCCTTGTTCGCCTTTAATCGGCGAAGGATAGACATTCCGTCCTCATCGGGCAGCATTATATCCAGCAGGATAAGGTCAGGGACCTTCTTTTTTATCGTTTCATTGAACGGTGCTGCACATTCAAACACCTTGACATCGTAATTTCCCGACTTCAGCACGCAGGTTATAAGCTCCCTGATACCGTCGTCGTCCTCTACGCAGTAAATAAGCGGCATAACATCAATCTCCTTGTCCGGCGGAAATTACGTCATTATCTCGTAAACTCCGCCTTCAACTGTATCAAATATATATACGCTGTCCGTATATTCAAAATTAACAAGCTTTCCGCCGCATGAGATAGTGAACGGATTTTTGCTGTAAATACGGCATTCTCCGCCTTTTTCAGAGAGTATTTTCGCTCTGAGGAATTTTCCCTTTTCCCATTCTGCGGATACTTCAAAGCCGCCCCTTGCTCTGACCTTGCGGATAACGCCGCTCTCCCATTCCTTCGGGATAGCGGGAAGTATAGCTATCTCGCCGCCGCAGCTCTGAAGGAGCGCTTCGGAAATGCCTGCGCCGCCGCCGAAATTTCCGTCTATCTGGAAAGGCGGGTGGCTGTCAAGCATATTCGGGTTCGTGGAGCGTCCGATAAGCGCCTCGATGTTTTCGTAGACCTTTTCGGAGTCCCAGAGCCTTGCCCACATATTTATTATCCATGCACGGCTCCAGCCCGTATGACCGCCGCCGTTTGCCAGCCTGCGCTCGATAGTTGCTCTTGCGGCTTTCGCAAGCTCGGGTGTTTCACGCATTGTTATCATATCTGCGGGATAAAGTGCGAAAAGCTGCGAGATATGGCGGTGTCCGGGTTCAACCTCGTCATAATCCTCTGCCCATTCCATTATCTGACCGTATTTTCCGACAGACGGCTTAGGCAGCTTATCACGCATATCGGCAAGCTTATCGGCAAATGCCTTATCCTCGCCCAGTATCTCGGAAGCGGATATAACGGCTGAGAAAAGCTCGTAGATTATCTGGCTGTCCATAGACGGACCCTTGCATATAGTTCCCTCCATGCCGTTAGATGTGCGGTATGTATTTTCGGGAGATACGGAGGGGCTTGTGATAAGGTTTCCCTTTCCGTCGTCGATAAGGAAGTCCACGAAAAATTCTGCGGCTTCACGCATCGTATCATATTTCTCGGCGAGGAAATCCTTATCGAGAGTATATTTGTAATGCTCCATGATGTGGAGGCAGAGCCATGCAAGACCCATAGGCCAGAGCGTTCCGGGCAGCCACTTGTCCTGCGGTGCGGTATCGCCCCAGATATCGGTGTTATGGTGGCAGACAGCGCCGCCGCAGTGATACATCTCCCTTGCGGTCACACGTCCATGCTCACGCATACGCTCGATATGGTCGAAAAGCGGCATACAGCACTCGGGGAGAGCCGCCGCTTCTGCGCCCCAGTAATTCATCTCGGTGTTGATATTGACCGTAAAACGGCAGCCCCATGCAGGCCACATATCCTTGTTCCAGATGCCCTGGAGATTGAGTGGGAGAGTTCCCTCACGGCTTCCTGCTATCATCAGGTAGCGGGAATAGTTGTAGTACATCTCCATCAGCTTGTTATCCCTGCCGCCCTCGCTCATTCGCTTTATGCGGAGATTGGTCGGCATTTCCTTTGCGCCGTCGCTGTTGTCATTCAGTATAATCTCGCATCTGTTATACAGAGCGGAATAATCATCGATATGGCGTTTCAGGAGCTTTGCGTTACCCTTTCTTCCTGCTGCCTTTACCTGGCGGATAGCGAGATTTTCGTAATCCGCAGTTCTCCATGAAGTCTGAATGCCGAGGATAACAGTAGCTTCGTCGGCATTTTCGACCATCAGGCGGTTGGCATAGACGGAAGTTTTTCCGTTTTTCGCATAGCATGAAGCGGCGATAGCATAGGGAATTCCGTCAGTGACGGTAAAAAGGATAGTATTATCGTCATAAGCGCAGTTTTTATCGTAATAGTCGTCACGTCCGTCGAGGCAGGCAGAAAGCGAGATAGATTTAGGCGTATCCGACTTGATATTGATGACCATGACTTCATCGGGCTTGGAAACATAGACAGTTCTTATGAAGCTGATGCCGTTTGAGGAATATGAAGTAGTGGAAACGGCGTTAGTGAGTTCGAGGCTGCGGCTGTAATCGGTGCAGGAATCGTTGACGCTCTGATAGATATGCAGGTCGCCTGCGGGCATATAGTGGCGTTCGTTCTCGTTCACGCCGCAGAAGGCATCGAGGGATAGCTGTTCGGCTAATTTGAGCTGACCCTTATCGAGGTACTCTCTCATTCTGCCGAGGTTTGGATAAGCTTTTGGGTTATTTCTGCTGCGGAATCCGCCTGACCAG
Source organism: uncultured Ruminococcus sp. (assembly GCA_900556055.1). Classification (GTDB taxonomy): domain Bacteria; phylum Bacillota; class Clostridia; order Oscillospirales; family Ruminococcaceae; genus UMGS1889. The sequence goes on along the minus strand of USNJ01000144.1, from coordinate 487 downwards.
ACAGAATCCTCATTAAGCTGGATAAGTTCGTCGCCGACTTTGCCGAAGATCATACCGCCGATGCGTCCGTTTCCGACGGGGAGGGCTTCGTCCCAATTAGCGGCGGGTTCGGAATACCACAAGGTAGAAGAACTGCTCATAAATAAAAACCTCCGTTTTTTTCTGAACCCTTTACGCAATAATAATTATAAATGTAAAGGGTAAAATCCAAAGTAACAATAATGTAAAAATCATGTAAAGTGGGGACACCCCCACAGGTTTTCCGCGATACGGCGCGGCTAGCCGTCGCCTTACTATTGTGGAGTGATATAGTCAAGCGTCCGCGCAAAGGGGACTTTGCGTTTTGTTTGTGGAGCGCACTGCTTTTATGCGGTTCATTTTGCTTTTTATGTTCAGGGGCACAGCACCCACAGACCCGCACCAAAACTAAAAAGCGTTGGGGTCCAGCCCTTGGGCTTTGGCAAGGGCTGGTCGCCCTCGCAAGGGC
>USNJ01000143.1 GCA_900556055.1 uncultured Ruminococcus sp. | reverse complement strand
CCTGCCGCTGCTGATCGTAGGTTTCCTGGCGGCGATATTTGAGATCATTGTTCCGTATATCCTGAAAAAGATCTGGGCGCTTCTGATATTTGTTATTGCATTCCCCGGAATTTATATGGCAATGAAAAATCTTTTTTATGCCGTTAATGACATAAGTTTTTCGCCTGCGGCTGCGGTGACCGCATCAGCGGTTTTGATAATCTTTGGCGCATGGGCAGGCGGGAAGGTCGCCGACAAGCTGTATCTTATGCCTGTTGTGCTGAATGGATTTTCGCTGAATACAGCCAAAAAAGCCTGAAAATACTCCGTTTTGCGTGATTTTTGCGTAAGACGGATATTTTTTTGAAAAAGTACTTGACAAACCCGATATTGTGTGCTATACTTCAATACATAAAAGCTTTAAAGCTTGTGTGCTTTAAAGTGCATATGCAAAAAGTTAACAATAAAAAGTAATATATTTGTGCAATATGAAAGGAAAGAATAATTATGATCATCGTACTTAAAAACAATTCAAATCCCGAAAAAGTTAATGGTCTGCTGAACGATCTTCATGACAAGGGACTTAAAACCAATGTCAGCGAGGGTACGGCACATACTGTTGTAGGTCTTATCGGCGATACAACAAAGATCGACATTGATTACCTCCAGAGCATTGATATCGTTGATACCGTAAAGAGGGTTTCCGAGCCTTACAAGCAGGTAAACCGCAAGATGCATCCCGATGACAGCATCATCAACGTAAGCGGCGTTCCCGTAGGCGGCGAGCATTTCCAGATAATTGCGGGTCCATGCTCCGTTGAATCCGAGGAGCAGATGACGGAAGTTGCACTCGATGTCAAGAAGAGCGGCGCAACTATGCTCAGAGGCGGTGCGTTCAAGCCCAGAACATCTCCATACTCTTTCCAGGGACTTCATGACGAGGGAATAAAGCTTCTTCTCAAAGCTAAAAAGACTTCGGGACTGCCGATCGTTACTGAGATCATGAGCCTTAACCATCTTGATCTTTTTGCTGATGTTGACCTTATCCAGGTCGGCGCAAGAAATATGCAGAACTTTGAGCTTCTCAAAGAGCTTGGAAAGTGCAATAAGCCTATTCTTCTCAAAAGAGGTCTTGCAAACACTATTGAAGAACTGCTGATGTCCGCAGAGTACATCGCTGCCGGCGGAAACCAGAATATCATCCTCTGCGAGAGAGGCAACATCCATGAGAAATACTCTTGATATTTCAGCTGTTCCTATGCTCCACAAGCTGACTCATCTGCCTGTTATCATCGACCCCAGCCATGCTGCGGGAATAAACTGGATGGTTCCTCAGCTTGCAAAGACGGCTGTTGCGGCAGGTGCTGACGGACTTATGATCGAAGTTCACAACAATCCCGCAAAGGCTCTCTGCGACGGTGCGCAGTCACTCAACCCCGTTCAGTTCGACGAGCTTATGACAGATCTTAAGAGAAGGATAGATTTCGAGGGAAAGAAGCTCGGCTGAGTGAATATCGTACCGAGAAGTGCGATATAATAACCTGAACGTATGCAGGAAAGTGCGGACGCAAGCACAGTCACGGCAGCAACGGCTGTTTATGAATGAGCGGACATTTTCCTGCATCTCCTCAACGGTTCTTTTACGTCCGATGGGAGAGAAACGCAATATTCAAATGCGGAAATATCTGCGTCGATAAGGCCGCTGTGACTGTTCATATTATCCGAATATCTCGGCTTATACATAAGGATCACCTCCGATGTTAGAGTGTTCTTACAAAAGCACAATATTACGCTGATTTTGTGTATAAAAGATAAAAAAACGTTAATTGCTATTGACATTGACAAATTATGAAGTTATAATAAATGTATAATATTCATTATCAGGAGAATACAAATGAAAAATCTTCTCGCTTCCGTAAACTTTATATTTTTTGCAGGCCTCGGCTTTTACTTTAGCTTTGGTCGATTTTTTGCGTGCAAAAATTTAAGATACGGTGCAGAAAGCTGATATTTGATTATACATAGGTATATTAACTGCGGCTTTGCAAAAGGTCCGCAGTTTTTATTTTATTTTTTGGAGGAATAAAAAATGGTTATCATTCTCAAGCAAAATGCAAACAAGGACAGTGTTGAAAGACTTCGCAGCGTTCTCGGAAATTATGACGTAAAGATCAACGAGATCACAGGCGCACAGAAAAATATCATGGGTCTTGTAGGCGACACATCGCATATCGACATCGAGTCTATCCTTGCTCAGGACTGCGTTGAGAATGTTCAGCGTGTTCAGGAGCCGTACAAGAATGCAAACAGAAAGTTTCATCCCGAGAATACGGTTGTTGACTGCGGCGGTGTAAAGGTCGGCGACGGATCTCTTCAGGTAATTGCAGGTCCCTGCTCCGTTGAATCGGAAGAGCAGATCATCACAACTGCTATCGGCGTTAAAGAGGCGGGTGCAACGATGCTCAGAGGCGGCGCATTCAAGCCCAGAACATCTCCTTATTCCTTCCAGGGACTCCGTGACAAGGGCATCGAGCTGCTTCTCAAGGCAAAGAGCGTTACAGGTCTGCCTATCGTTACAGAGATCATGAGCGCATCCGATATTGACCTTTTCGCTGATATCGACGTTATCCAGGTCGGCGCAAGAAATATGCAGAACTTCGAGCTTCTGAAGGCTCTCGGACGCATTGACAAGCCTATCCTCCTCAAGAGAGGTCTTGCAAACACTATTGAAGAACTGCTGATGTCTGCCGAGTACATCATGTCCGAGGGAAATCAGCGTGTTATCCTCTGCGAGAGAGGTATCAGAACATTTGAGACAATGACAAGAAACACATTTGATGTTTCCGCTATCCCGCTTATCAAGCAGAAGTCTCATCTTCCTATATGTGCAGATCCTTCGCACGCAGGCGGACTTACTTCACTTATCGAACCCCTTTCTCTCGCAGCTATCGTTGCAGGCGCTGACGCACTTGAGATCGAAGTTCACAATGATCCGAGAAGCGCACTTTCTGACGGCGGTCAGCAGCTTACACCCGCACGCTTTGCTGAGGTAATGGAAAAGATCACATCCATGGCAAATTTCATGGGCAGAAAGATCGGCTGAATATAATAGCTGCCGTGCCCGATACGGATCTCTGACAGGAGGTCGGTGTTGCGGCACAGCGGCTGTTTTTGCTGTCTGAAAAACCGAAAGGAGTTTTCATTTTATGCAGACGATACATGTAAATGCTTCCGAAAAGTACGATGTCGTTATCGGCAGGGGGCTTCTCGATGAATGCGGAGAACGCATAAAAGCTGTCACAAAGGCATCAAAGATCGCACTTATTTCCGATGATACCGTGTCCCGCTTATACGGCGACAGAGCTGCCGCATCTCTTGAAAAGGCGGGATTTACAGTTGAGCGCTTCACGTTCCTTCACGGCGAGGCTTCAAAGTGCCTGAACGTTCTCGGCGAGATGTTCGATTTTCTTGCTGATGTCCATATGACAAGAACTGACGCTGTTGTTGCGCTCGGCGGAGGAGTGACGGGGGATATGGCAGGGCTTGCATCTGCGGTTTTCCTGAGAGGCATGGATTTTGTTCAGATACCGACGACTCTGCTTGCACAGGTCGATTCATCGGTCGGCGGAAAAACTGCTATCGACATAAAGGCAGGAAAAAATCTTGTCGGTGCATTCAAGCAGCCAAAGCTCGTTATATGCGATATTGACGTGCTTTCAACGCTTCCCGAGGATACATTCATCGACGGAATGGGAGAGGTCATAAAGTACGGAATGATAAAATCGGCGGATCTTTTCCGCAAATTATCGGCGCATGATCTCAGCAATATCTCCGGGATACTTGAAGATGTCATCGCAGAATGTGTTTCCATAAAGCGTGATGTTGTCGAGAATGACGAGTTCGATACAGGCGAGAGAATGCTCCTTAATTTCGGTCATACGCTGGCACATTCCATCGAGCAGTATTATGATTACAAGGGAATATCACACGGAAAAGCAGTCGCTGTCGGCATGAAAATGATAACCGATATCGCAGAGAAAAACGGTATGTGCAGAGCAGGTCTGACGGCAGAGCTTCGTGAATGTCTGAAAAAATACAAGCTTGATATCGAGGTCGGACCCAAGCCCGCAGAGCTGGGAGAAGCATCTCTGAACGATAAGAAGCGTGCAGGTTCAAACATAAGAATAATCGTATGCAGCGATGTCGGCGTGTCGGAGATAAAGAAAATATCCGTTTCGGAATTTACAGAGCTGCTGAAAGGATGAGCTTATGAACGTGACTGTATTTCCCTCAAAGCTGTCGGGAACGGTAAATATACCGTCCTCGAAAAGCTTTTCGCACAGATACCTGATCGCTGCGGCACTCGCTGACGGCGTGAGCAGGATAACCAATGTTACCGATTCTGTTGATATTTCCGCAACTGTTTCCGCACTTGAAGCTATGGGCGCAGAGATAACCGTGAACGGCTCGGAATATATCGTCAGGGGCATTTCTCAGGCGAAACGATCTGCTGTTATCGACTGCTGCGAAAGCGGTTCGACGCTCAGATTCCTTATCCCGGTTGCGTCCGCACTTGGAATATCGGCTGAATTCATCGGCAGGGGAAAGCTCCCCGAACGTCCGATAACGCCGTATATTCGTGAGATGTCAAAGAAGGGTGTTGCTTTCGATTACAACAGCACTATGCCGTTTAAGACATCGGGAACGCTCTGCGCAGGCGAATATCTGCTTGAGGGAGATGTTTCATCGCAGTTTATAACGGGACTTCTCTTTGCGCTGCCGCTCTGTTCGGGCGATTCGGTGATAAAGCTTATGTCGCGCCTTGAATCAAAGCCTTATGCGGATATGACTGTTGCGGTGCTGAAAGAATTCGGAGTTAATATCCGTGAGGCAAACATTGACGGTCAGCTTATATATCTGATAAGGGGAAATCAGTCATATAAGCCGACAAACGGTGCTGTTGAGGGCGATTTTTCGCAGGCTGCGTTCTTTTTTACCGCAAATGCACTGGGCTCGGACATAGAAATAACCAATCTTAACAAAAATTCTGTTCAGGGAGATAAGAAAATCCTTGAAATTTTATCCGAGATAGGTTATAATAGAAGAAGTAAGACTGAAAAGGAAAGAAACGGACAGCTCAGACCTTTTACGGCAGATGCTGCTGATATCCCCGATCTTGTCCCGATACTGACGGTTTTAGGCTGTTTCACATCGGGAAAGTCAGAGATCGTTAATGCAAAACGTCTGAAGATCAAGGAAAGCGACAGGCTTGCCGCTATTGCTGATGCACTTAATGCGATAGGCGGAAAAGTCACCGCTTTTGATGACAGGCTGG
>USNJ01000142.1 GCA_900556055.1 uncultured Ruminococcus sp. | reverse complement strand
AATTGTGCTTAATAAAGAAGATGTCGTTTTTAAGTCCCGCCGATCTGAGCATACTGTTGCCGGCAGCGCCGAATTCAGTCGCCTCGGAGAAGAATTTCACAGCATCATCAAGCCCTGAATATTCTCCGAAAAAGCTTTCCGATGTATCGGGCGAAAGCGAAAAATAATCGGTCTTTCCATGCTTTTGTGCAATAAATATCCCCTCAGCGGCATATTCCTTCAGCTTGTTGCGGACAGTCTGTTCATCGAAAAATGCCCCATAATCATCGTTAAGACGGTTAGTCAGCTCTTTTACGGTGTACTCACCTCCGCCGCAGAGAATATCCATAAGCAGGAAATGCAGCCTTATATCGTTATCGGTAAAGCTTTTGGAATAAAATGCGCCAAGCAGCGGATTTTCGGCGATCTTTCCGCTGTCAACGGATATTGATACCTGCTTTCCGCGTTCGGTGCTGTCATAGCGCAGGCAATCTCCCAGCCAGCTTTCGACACGCCGCTTTTCATCATCATATGTACGTGCGCTTTTGCGGTCAAACTCGCTCCTGACTTTAAATCCGTAGATGAAAAAATCCCGCATATAATCTCTTGTTTTATCGAAGCTTTTGATAAGCTCGGAAAATCCCGCCATAAAAACACCTGCTTTCTTCCTATTTATAATAGCAGATATTTCACATGATTGCAATACGTCTTTCACACCTCGCAGATTTTTTTAAATGATTTTTCACGAGCATTGCGTTATACTCATAATCACAGAAACGGAACACAGAAAAACACAAAGGAGGAAGCGCAATGAGCATATACAGAAGGATCTGCGCTGCTATCACCGATAATACCCTTCCCAAGGATTTTTATATCGACAGCAATGCGCCGTCAAAGAAAATAAGATTCGCTCCCGGAGCAATGGACGGCATAATGATGTACAGCATGGGAGTATCCCAAAAGGAATGCCCCGATGAGCTTATCCGGGAAATAATTGCAGCTTCTCCCGAAAATACATATAACACAAAAGCTGTCGAAAGAGCGCTTGAAGGGCAGTATATGCTGAGCATTATTGACGATCTTCAGGGAAAGATCAAGGGAAACGCTGACATGAAGAACACATTTCTGCTCGGAATGCAGCTCATCACGGAAAGCGACAGCACGGAAGCCGTAAAGCTCGGACTTTCACTTCTTGAGCTTTTCAATACCGAAGACTATCCGGAAGTAAGCGAAACGATCTCAAAGCTTGCGCTTTACGAGGAATTCACGCTTTTCTGCGGATTTATCATCAGATATTATCACGATGCCGATGACAGACTTATGGAGATCGCATCTCACATAAACGGCTGGGGAAAGATATTCATCGTCAATGACCTGCTCGGAAACAGCGAAAAAGTCGGCAGCTGGCTTATCCGATACGGCTGCCGAAACAATATCCTCAACAACTATACAGCATACAGGATCGCCGAACGGACAGGTCTTGAAGCTATGCTGAAAGAACGCAGCCCCGAATCCTTTGATGATGAGGAGCTGCGTGGCATCGCCGATATTGTGTCGGGTCTTTGGGACGAAGAACCGTGCAGCGGATTATCCGCACTGAACGATCCCGATGGATTTCTTAATGACATCGCAAAGCTTTTCACTGTGAACAGATCTCCGCAAAGTGCGGAAATTCTCGGTATGATAGAAAAAAGTCAAGAAAATAAGGAGTAATCTCAAATGTTTGTATATAACGACAATATAAATAAACCAATGTCCAACCAGAGCGACCTAACAGAGCCTGTAAAAAGGCTGTTCACAGTCGGCGTCGTCAAGGGATGACCATAAGGCACAAACAGCGGTCTTTTTTAATCATACTGTCACTATGAATATGTGCCTTGAAAATGTTATGCCGATGCGCAGAGCATCTTCGGATATTTTCGTTTTGCATCGCCGTCCCCCGAGGACAGGTCGGTCCATATCAAAAGCCGCATAACTGACGCTGAAATGCGGGCGGCTGTTCCGATGCGATGCAAGGCGGTCTATTGCGGAATGCTTTGCGAATAAGGTGCAGACAGCAATCTATTGCTATTTTTATACATTGATGAAAATTTTATGCACACACCTTGATCGGTATTTCACGGAAAACATATACGGTATCCGCCGCAAATATTTATTATGCGTGTCATCGGTTCGACTCCGATCGGAAGAAGTTCCGTAGCTCAGTGGAAGAGCAGCAAAAAAGTACCGTGAGCGTATATGTCGCTTGTTTTCCGAACAATAATACGGCTTTAGCAGCAATGATTTTATAGAGGCGCAGATTCCCGATAAGGGGCTGCGAAAAAAACGAGCCGTGCGATACGTACAGCATAAACAGTGGTTATACGCAGGTTCGAATCCTGCCGGATCTTTCCGTAAAACCGTATCGGGAAATATCGGCTCAGACAGCAAACCTATGAGCGGACTGAAAATCCACATATTGAGCCGTGACACAGAAAGGAATGATAGCAATGTTGAATTTTCTGAAAAAGAAAGCAGATGAAACATACACCGAAAACGGTGCAAAAACATATGCATCATCGGGTTCAGAATGTCTTGACCTGTTTTTCAAAGCAGGCGCAATGAGATATGCGAGCGAAAAAACGATTTCCGACGCAGTTATCAGAGCATATTCCGAAGATCCCGACAAAACAATGAAAATAATCTTTTTCGCAAGAGATGTAAGAGGCGGTCTCGGTGAACGCAGATTTTTCAGGACAGCCATAAAAGCTCTTGCATATCACGCACCCGATTCCGTATCCGCAAATGCAAAATATTTCGCAGAATACGGAAGATACGACGACCTCTGCACTCTAATCGGAACGCCCTGTGAATCCGCTGCCGCCAATGAGATACGCACCCGACTCAGTGCGGACATCAGGGCAATGGAATCGGGAAAACCGGCATCGCTGCTTTCAAAGTGGCTGCCTTCGGTCAATGCGTCCTCGGAGGAAACCAAGGAAATGGGCAGACGTATCTGCGGCATACTCGGAATGAGCGAAAGAAATTACCGCAAAACGCTCTCCGCCCTCAGAAAGTACACCGACATAATCGAGAACCGTCTCCGTGTGATGGACTATACCTTTGACTATTCAAAGCAGACATCGGGCGCAATGTTCAAGTATAGGAAAGCCTTTATCCGCAATGACGGCGAGCGTTATAAGGAATTCATCTCCGCCGTGAACAAGGGCAAAGCAAAGCTGAATGCAGGCACGCTCTATCCATACGACATAGTAAGAGCGTGTCTCACATCATCGCCCGAAAAGCCGGAGCGTGAAGCACTTGACGCATCATGGAGATCACTCGCGGAACATGGAAACGGCGATGAAAATGCAAACGCTATCGCAGTTGTTGACGGCTCAGGCTCAATGACATGGACACCGAACGGAACAGTCCGCCCCATCGACGTTGCAATATCCCTCGGAATATATTTTGCAGAGCATAACAAAGGCGCATTCGCAGGACATTTCATAACATTCTCAAGACGCCCCCGACTTATCATGATCAAGGGAAATGACATCTTCGGAAAGGTGCGCTACTGCTCAACATTTGACGAGTGCGCAAACACAAACCTCGAAGCAACATTTGACCTTATCCTGAATACGGCTGTGGAAAATCACCTCAGAAAATCGGATATTCCGTCAAGAATGTACATAATCTCGGACATGGAGTTTGACTCATGCGCCGAGGGCGGAAACAGCCTGCCGATGTTCATGGCAATGAAGCAGAAATACGCAAAGCATGGCTATGACCTGCCCGAGGTTGTATTCTGGAACGTAAACAGCAGATCGGAAAATATCCCCGTAAGAATGACCGATACGGGCGCAGCGCTTGTTTCCGGCTCATCTCCCGCTGTATTTGATATGGTAAGATCGGGCGAAATATCCCCCGAAAAAATCATGAACGACATAATTTCAAACGAGAGATATGCACGAATCTGCGCATGATGAGTATATAATACTAAAAACGATAATCGGCAACAATAAGGAAACCCGCATTTCTTCTTTCATTTAGAAGAAATGCGGGTTCTTTTTTTAAAGCTTTTGCATTGGCAGATGCGGGTCTGTACAATAGAAAGAAGGGGGCGACTATCGGAAATAAATGCTATGGTTATATCAGATTTTCAAGCAAGGATCAGAATGAAGAGTGTCAATTGATCGCACTGCATGAAAAAGGTGTTGAGAATGATCTTATCTATATTGATAAAAGATTTCAATCGTCCGCAATATCTCCTGATCTCACTGCGCTGCACTCCGTTGCATCGGGATATTTTGCATCGGACGCTTGACAAACGGCAGCATTCAATTTATACTGAAAAAGGAAATAGAGCGACGATCAGCCGCTCTTACCACAAAGTCATTTTTCTGCGGTTGATTGTTTTTACAGAGATTTTTTCGCAGAGCCATGTTCTACTTCTCCCACAATGGAGACAGTTTCCCATAAATCTGTATTTCCTTAATTAATAACTATATTTTGATTTTAATAGAAAGGATTTAGATATGGATAATCTTTTTCTTGAAAGCGTGCCATTTACAAGGGATTATTATAACGAACTTACACCGCAGGAAACAGCCGATGTGCTTGATATGCACAAGCAAATAAAGCAGTCAGGGAAAAATTATGCAGTTAAAATGGGAATAAAAAGTTTATTATGTTGTGCGATCTCATTTGCTGTAATAACCTTTATTATCATTAACTTCGATTTGCAGGAGGCACTAAGCTTGGAGTATAGTTCCTGGTTTGTTGTACGAGTACTTTTTTCTGTTATCTCTTATGGTTTTGTAGCATATTTCTTTATAAGAGAGTTTGTATTTGCGTTAAAAGAATACAAATATGATACTGACTTTTTCATTGCAAAAGGAAAAGTTTTAAAAGTAACTGCTGAAAACGTTGTACCAAAGTTAGAATACAATCAAGACGGTACACCTGATACCGCAAGTGTATTCCACTGTACAGGCAAAAAGGTTACAATGGATATTGCAGTATCAGATAATGAGATGCTGTCTGATTTGGATATTTCCGAATGGCAGTTTAAATTAGATGAAATACTACCTAATACAATCACTATTGTATTATATTATCCTAAAAATAATATGTATTATTATAAATTTTATTTCTAAGGAGCCACTGAATAAAAAGCATTCCAACAAAAGAATACACGTTTCAAAGACAAGAATGACAAATTATACCATTATACCGCAGAAAACGTCATTTTCCCACGTTTTTCCACCACGAATTTTGATGGAGCTCGGAGCATTTATTATCGTTGCATCAACTATCGTTCCGCCGTGCATAATGTGCCCCGTGGCATCCATAACCCGCTTTATTGCA
>USNJ01000141.1 GCA_900556055.1 uncultured Ruminococcus sp. | reverse complement strand
TAGATTCAAGTCATTCTACAGAACGCTTTTTGTTCTGGCTATCGCAGTTCCCCAGTTCGTTTCTCTGTTGGTAATGAAGAATATGTTGGCTGAATCGGGTCCTGTTAACGTGCTTCTCATGGAGATGGGACTTATCAGTTCTCCTCTGCCTTTCTTCACAAACCCTACATGGGCGAGAGTTATGGTTATCCTTGTTAATCTTTGGATAGGTATCCCATACACCATGCTTATCACATCAGGTATTCTTATGAACATTCCCGATGACCTTTACGAGGCTGCACGAATAGACGGAGCTTCTCCCTTTGTAATGTTCAGCAAGATCACAATGCCATATGTACTTTTCGTTACAACTCCATACCTTATCACACAGTTTATCGGCAACATCAATAACTTCAATGTCATCTACTTCCTTACAGGCGGAACTCCCGCAACATTGGATTACTATCAGGCGGGAAAGACAGACCTGCTGGTAACATGGCTCTACAAGCTGACAGTAAATTCACGAGATTACTGCTACGCTTCGACCATCGGCATCCTTGTGTTTGTCATCTGTTCCGTTATTTCGCTCATAACTTTCCGCAATTCTCAGTCCTACAATAATGAGGAGGCGTTTCAGTAATGGCTAAGTCATCATATACAGCGCGGCAGAAATTTACAAACGGATTTATTCAGGTGCTTTTGCTGATACTGGGAATAATTTGGATACTTCCCCTCTGCTGGGTTATCCTCACATCGTTCCGTGCTGAGCCGGGGTCATATACCAGCTACTTTTGGCCAAAGGGGTTCACCGTAAATAACTATGTAAATCTCATAACTCAGGATCAGCAGTTTAAGTTCACAAAATGGTTCATGAATACTCTTATAGTTTCAATAGTTTCGTGTTTGGGTTCTACTCTTATCGTACTTGCCGTGTCATTTACATTTAGCCGTCTACGCTTCAAGATGAGAAAGCCTATCATGAATGTAGTGCTTATCCTTGGAATGTTCCCCGGCTTTATGTCAATGATTGCAGTATATTATATTCTCAAGGGAATGAATCTTTTAAGCAATCCTCTCGTTTGTCTGACACTTGTTTATATTGCGGGAGCAGGACTTCAGTATTATATTGCAAAGGGCTTTTTTGATACACTTCCTAAGGAACTGGACGAATCGGCATATCTTGACGGTGCAACAAAGTCACAGGTGTTCTTTAAAATAACAATGCCTCTTTCAAAGCCCATAATAGTTTATACCATACTTACATCATTTATGGCTCCTTGGGTAGACTATATCTTCCCAAGCATTATCTGCGGCTCTGAATATGACAGCTATACTGTCGCACTCGGAATGTTCAAAATGCTTGAAAGAGAATTTATCGGCGCATATTACACACAGTTTGCTGCAGGTGCAGTTCTCGTATCAATTCCTATTGCAGTTCTGTTCATCTCAATGCAGAAGTATTATGTTGAAGGTGTTACAGGCGGTGCAGTAAAGGGTTGATTGATATTGAGGTTACTTATAAAATGATGTATAATGCAGTAAGGGAGGAATGGTGATTGGGAAAAAAAGTTACTATTCAAGACATTGCAGACAAGCTGGGGATTGCAAAGAGCACTGTTTCAAAAGCTATATCAGGTGCAACCGACATAAGTGAAGAAACACGTGAAAGTATATTGAAGTGTTCTCTGGAAATGGGATATCATATTAGTCCTGAAAGAATGACAAGAAAGAAAAATGTTGTCATTCTTGTTTATGGAATATATTACAGTTCAAGTAATCAATTCGGCTATGAGATAATAGCAGGTGTTCAGGCGGCTGCCATCGAAAATAATATGGGTATAAACATAATCTCGGTTACTGAGAATCAGGTCAACACAGGTGACTATGACCATCTGGTCATTGATAAGAATTACGAGGGCATTTTCTTCCTCGGATTTCGCCCGCATATTGACTTTATCCAGCGTAACCGTGGACATAACATACCCATGGTAGTGCTTGACAACTACATTGAAAATCCCCTTGTGGCAAGAGTCGGCTGTGATAATGCTGATGGTATAACTCAGGCGGTGAAGTACCTTTATGCAAAAGGTCATCGGAAAATAGGGTTCCTTGGCGGCGAAGCTGACAGCATAGTCACCATAGAGCGAAAAAACGCATATGTGAATAATCTGAGTGCTTTGGGGATACCTGTTTCGGAAAGCATTATCAAGTACGGGCATTTCTCGGGCAAGAGAATCAAAAGAATGGTACTGGATATCGCAAAAGAAAATGTAACAGCTATCATCTGCATAAGCGATGTTCTCGCTTCAAACGCCATAAAGGAACTTACAAAAGCAGGATATCGTATTCCGCAGGATATAAGCATCACCGGCTATGACAATCTGCCAATTTCCGAATGCTGCGTTCCTCCGCTGACAACTATTTATCAGAACAGACTTCACATTGGAAAAGCTGCATTTTTCACAATGCAGCAGATAAAAAGCGGCATACAGATAAATTCGGTGCTGCTTCATACACAGCTGGTGGAGCGAGATTCTGTGGCTGACATAAATCAGCATTGACAGGATAGGCAATACAAAGCTTCAACATTGGCACCGAAACGGACATCTGCTTCGGTGCTTTTTGTTTATCTGATTTAAAAAGTAGGATAGTATTATTATATAGTGCTTTTTTGATAGAAATGTGTGGTCAAAAGCAGTATTATATAACCGTAATGCAATAACATTAAATATATAACGATTCATATTTTTGAAAGGACGGTAATTTTTTATGGCAAAGTGGCTTGATAACGCAGTATTTTATGAGATATATCCTCAATCGTTCAACGACACCAACGGTGACGGTATCGGCGACTTCAACGGAATAATCGAAAAGCTTGATTATATCAAAAAGTTGGGCTGCAACGCTATCTGGATAAATCCCTGCTTCGAGTCTCCTTTCGGTGATGCGGGCTATGATGTTTCCGACTACTGCAAGGTCGCTCCCAGATACGGAACCAACGAGGATCTCAGACACCTTTTCGATGAGGCTCACAAGCGTGATATGCACGTTCTTCTTGACCTTGTTCCCGGTCACACAAGCGTTCAGCACAAATGGTTCAAGGAATCTATGAAGGCTGAAAAAAATGAATACACTGACCGCTATGTTTGGACTGACACTATTTGGGAAAGCCCTCAGGGAATGGGCAGCATAAGCGGATTTTCCGACAGAGACGGAACTTGTGCGGTAAACTTTTTCTCCCATCAGCCTGCGCTGAACTATGGCTTCTATAAGTGTGAGCGTCCTTGGCAGCAGCCTATGGATGCAGAAGGCCCCAAGGCAACACTTGAAGCTATGAAAGATGTCATGCGATTCTGGCTGGGAATGGGCTGCGATGGCTTTCGTGTGGATATGGCAGGCTCACTGGTCAAGAACGATGAGGACGGCAAGGGCACTATCAAGCTCTGGCAGAATGTAAGAGAGTTCCTTGACAGGGAGTTTCCCGATGCGGCAATGGTCTCCGAGTGGGGCGAGCCTGACAAGTCCATTCAGGGCGGTTTCCATATGGATTTCCTGCTTCATTTCGGTCCGTCTCATTATAATGACCTTTTCCGCTGCGAGGAGCCTTTCTTCTCTGACAGAGGCAAGGGAGATGTTTCCGAGTTCGTGGCAAAGTACAAGGAGAATTACGAAAAGTCAGAGCGCAAGGGACTTATCTGCATACCCTCGGGCAATCACGATATGGACAGATTGGCACGCACGATCAAGGGTGATAATCTGAAAATTGCCTTTGCTTTCCTCCTTTCAATGCCGGGAGCACCATTTATTTATTATGGCGATGAGATTGGAATGAGATATGTTGAGGGACTTACATCTGTCGAGGGCGGATATAACAGAACCGGGTCACGTTCACCTATGCAATGGGATAGCACAACAAACGCGGGTTTCAGTTCTGCACCCAAGGAAACACTTTATATAAAGCAGGACGAGAGTGTCGACCGACCAACAGTTGAAGCAGAAATGAGTGATAAAAACTCTCTTTGGTATGAGATTAATCGTCTTATCGGTATAAGGCAGGATCATTCTGCTCTTATGAGCAAGGGCAAGATAGAATTTGTATATGCGGAGAAGAATGAATATCCCTTGGCATATGTAAGAAGTTCGGAAGATGAAAAAGTACTTGTTGTTATAAATCCTGCGGACAGAGAGGTAACTTTTGATTACCCCTGCAATATTAAAGAGTGTATATATGAATTTGGCGGAAAAATCACTTTGAATAATGATATAATTATCGTTCCTGCCAAGAGTGCCGGTTACTATGAACTTGGTTAATCTTAGTATAACAAAACACCCTCACGGCAAATTTTCAGCGGTTTTGCGGCGGTATTTTCCCATAATTCAATGGTTTTTTAGGATTCAGAGCGGCAGGTGTTATTTTTATAACCAATTTTATATGATATGAAGAGCTTACGGGTAAGGATGCTTTATAATGAGAAATTCAGTTTCCGCTCAATTTCAGTTTTACACCTCAACGTGAAATCAATGGCTTTCGTGTTGCAATTTCAGCCGTTTAGCCAGATCCTGCAAGTCCTGACAAGCATCAAAGCACATCCGGTTATATCGGTCAATATCATCGGAGCTGCTTTTTACAGTCAGACCTCGCTTGACTGCCCGTATCTTTTCCCTATGCCCGTCAAAAGCCTTGTTGTATTTTTCAAGCAGTTCGGGAGAATCGGAGAGTTTTTTGCGATAGCTTCTGCACTTGTTGTCAAAATTGAGATATGCTTCCTTTATCGGGTCTTTCATAGCACGCTTTTTGTAATCATCGTTAGCCTTGTATAAACGTTCTTTTTTGCAGGTGGAGCGTCCGCAGGTCAGCGAAGCATTTGCACGATTTGTAATCATAAGCTGATCACAGTTTTCTCGGTATGTATCTTGTAAATACCGCTGTCAAAAATATCAGTCTGACATCTTACAGCCTTTGTAACGCTGAACATATCGTCGGCTCTTGCGTTAATAAACGGACGGAAGATTTTTTCGCTGTCCGCCTTGAACAAGTCAATATATTTTTCTGCACGATCGTGGTTGCCCTTTACGGACAACCCGATTTTTTTATGGAAATCACGCTGAAAGAGCTTGAATTTAACGAATAAAAAATAGATCATATAGTTTTTAACAATATTGGCGTATTCGGATACATCGTAGTATTCAGATAATTCTTCCAGTACAGCATTACAGCTTCCGTCACATAAAGCGTCGGCATTGCACAGCCTGCTGCTCAGTTCCATAATTTCGTTAAGCTCACGCTTCACTTTCATAAGGCGGTTTATGTCCTTGACAAGATTGCCAAGTTTGTTGCTGTGCCGCATAATTCCTT
>USNJ01000140.1 GCA_900556055.1 uncultured Ruminococcus sp. | reverse complement strand
GATCAAGGTCTACGACTATCCTATGATGCAGACCGCCGGAGGCAAGCGGTATGTCCGGGACTTTGACATTGAGGAGCATCGCTGCGCATATCGTATCGGTATCCATGCCGAGTTCAAGCAGGATAAACGAAACGGCAAGCGGGTGCGTTATATACGGCTCGCCCGACGACCTGACCTGATTTGCATGAGCTTTTGCTGCAAATTCATAAGCTGATATTATCTTGCTGAGATCGTACTGGCGGTCTCCGTCGAGTATTTTCTGTATAAGTGCGTCAATGGTACAAACAGTTTCAGTGCTTTTCATAATCATCACAACCTTTGCAGATAAAATTATCGTATGCGTAAAGAAGCATAAATATCGCTTTCACCCGAACGAAGTGCCGAAAGTATCTCCGACTGTTCGAGATCGACCTTGCCCTCGGTCTTTATGAGTGCCGCAGTCTGTGCAAGGCGGTCAAGCGAAACAAGTCCCTTTTCCTCAAAAATGTCGATGCACACCCTGAATTTGCAGTAGTTTATGCTGTCGCACACAGCGTTCGTGAATATCATATCAAGGCTCTGCGGCTTATCCTTTATGCATTTGTATATCTTAACAAGCTCCGCTCTTTCGGGGATAACACGCTGTATCAGCCTGCTGTCGATGTTCTCTCCCCTTCTGAGTGACTCGTAAGCGTCCTTTGCGGCGAAATATTTCTGCTGTGAGATGCCGCATTTTCTGTAATCGGAAATGCGCACATTCACCGACGTTCTGCCGTTGTATGTATTTACCTCGGGGAATACCAGCAGATCGAGCATATCGCCTGCCTGCGGAGAAAACGTGTCTGTCGGCGTACCGAAAAGAAGTCCCGCAAGCTTTACTCCGCCGTAATCCAGCGCAAGCTTGGTGTGCCGTCCCTCGGAAAGCGCACGGATCTCCGTTATCCTTGCCCCATGCATAAGAAACACAGGCTTGGGATTTGCCGCTCCGAACGGTTCAAGCACCGACAGACCCCTGACCTCATCAGCCGCAAGATCGGCAGGCATGATCGCCTTGTCCGCCGAAACCGTAACACTTGGCATCTCATGGAATGTCTCATCGGCATAACACTGGAGCTTTTCCACAAATTCCGGCAGATCATCGGGCATAAGCGAAAATCCGCCCGCACCGCTGTGTCCGCCGTATTTTGTCAGAACGTCCGAGCAGTATTTCAGTGCCGAGAACACGGAAAAACCTTCGGGTGCTCTCGCCGAGCCTCTTGCCTCGCCGTTTTCGATCGACACAATGAACACAGGCTTTCCCGTGCGTTCCTCTATCTTTGCGGCAGCTATGCCGATAACTCCGTGATGCCAGCCCTCGCCCGCAAAAACAAGCACCTTTCTGTCACATTCAAACGGATTTCTGCGGATAAAATCCTCAATTCCCATGATTATCCGCTTTTCTTCCTCACGCCTGCTTGCATTGTATCCGCAGAGAATATCGGCAAGCAGCTTTGCTTCATCTTCGTCCTCGGTAAGCAGCAGACGAACAGCATCAGATGCAGAGCCGAAACGTCCCGATGCATTTATCCTCGGCGCAAGCGTGAAAGCGAGATCTGTCGATGTATAAGGCGGCTTCATTCCCGACGCTTCGATAAGCGCCTTCAAGCCGATGTTTGCAGTGTTTTCAAGATAGTGAAGTCCCGTCCTGACGATGTACCTGTTCTCGCCTTTAAGCGGCACGACATCCGCTACGGTAGCTATCGCCGCAATGTCGGAAAACTGTTCCATAGCCGCCGTGTAATCGCCGCCCTCCATAGCAGCGATAAGCCTGAGAACAAGTCCGCAGCCGCAGAGATCCTTGAATTCCGAGAGATCGTCAGCACGGTGCATATCCACAACAGCCTCCGCCCTCGGCAGCGTTTCCGACGGCTGATGATGGTCTGTGACGATAAGCTTCATTCCCAGCTCATAGATAAGCTCAGCCTCATCGATAGCCGAAATGCCGTTATCTACTGTTATTATAAGCTCAGTGCCCTTTTCATGAAGTCTGCGGATATTGTCGGCATTAAGTCCATAGCCGTCCGCACGTTCGTTGATAAAGAAGCTGACATTTGCGCCCATGCATTCAAGATAGGAATAAAGCGCAGCTGTCGCCGTGATGCCGTCGCAGTCGTAATCTCCGTAGATGCAGATGTTCGTCATGCTGTCGGCAGCTTCGGTTATGAAGTCGGCAGCCTTGTCCATATCCGACGTGATGAACGGATCCGACGGTTCGCTGTCCGCAAAAAAGCTCTGCGCCTGTTCAATTGTGCCTATGCCCCTTGCCGAAAGCACCTCGGCGCACAGTCTTGGCAGCCCGCCTTTCAGCATAAGCATATCGGACGCAGCCTTTTCCGGTTTACGGATCTTCCACTTTATCATACAAACTCCCCACAGCAAGCAAAATTATTCATAATCTTCATTATAACATTTTTCGATGAAACAATCAAGGATTTTTATTTATATATTTTACTTTGTGATATGCGTGGCTTTTGACAAATACAGCAGCTTTTGCTTTCCCTGCGGCTTTTCTCAGCTGTCGGTCATGGAATGTCCCCCGAAAAAGCGGGCATCACGCCGATATAATGCCCCCTGTTGATTTTTTCATCTTTATATGCTATAATATCCGAAACGAAATGAAAGGGGCGACCATCTCTGGCAAAGGTAATAATGACCTGCGGAAAAATATGCAGCGGAAAAAGCACATATGCCGAAAAGCTCCGGACCGAACGGAAAGCGGTAGTGCTGTCTGTTGACGAGATCACACTTGCGCTGTTCGGCGGCAATGCGGGAGATAAGCATGACGATTACGTTGAAAGAACGGAAAAATATCTTTTTGAGAAATCCCTCGATATTCTGGAGAACGATACAAACGTTATCCTGGACTGGGGATTCTGGACGAAAGCGGAACGACAGTATGCAAGGGATTTTTATGCATCTCACGGAATACGCACCGAGCTTCACTATATCGAGATCAGCGATGAAGAATGGCAGATCCGCATCAATATGCGGAATTTCGAGCTTCTGTCGGGAAAAATATCCGCTTATTATGTTGATGAAGGTCTTGCCGCTAAAGCTTCATCGATATTTGAACCGCCCGAAAAACACGAATGTGATTTTATAATACACTCACTCAGGATCTAAGGAAATACTGAACAATTCATTATTTTGATTTGTTACGTTTCCCAAGTGATGTATTTAGGGGTGTCTTTCCCCGCCTGCGGCGGGGAAAGACACATTAATCATCGGTTTTCTAAATGAGTATTATTATCAAGATCGAGGAATGAAAGCTATGTTCAGAAAAATGAGAAGATTCAAGCAGCAGCTTGAAGAAAGCGAATGCATCGAACTGCTGAAAAGCGAACCCAGAGGCGTTCTCTCGCTTATAGGCGATAACGGCTATCCCTACGGAATTCCGATGGATCATTTCTACTGTGAAGAAAACGGCAGACTGTATTTTCACTGCGCAAAGGAAGGTCACAAGACAGACGCACTGGCTGCCTGCGACAAGGTGTCCTACTGCGTTATGGACAAGGGTTACAGAAAGGAGGGAGAATGGCCGCTGCATATAAAAAGCGTGATCGTTTTCGGCAGGATATCCACTGTAAATGATTCCCCAAAAACACTTGAGATCTGCCGCAGACTGGCAGCAAAATTCAC
Source organism: uncultured Ruminococcus sp. (assembly GCA_900556055.1). Lineage (GTDB taxonomy): Bacteria > Bacillota > Clostridia > Oscillospirales > Ruminococcaceae > UMGS1889. Next base: position 1,699 of record USNJ01000140.1, on the reverse strand, counting down.
CGATGACGCTGACTATATAAACAACGGGATCGAACGCTGCAAGGACAGAGTTCTGTGCCTTGAGCTTTTCCCCGAGCATATCACGGGAAAGCTTGTTAAGGAGTCATGAAAGGAGACTGAAAATGTATACACCCAACGATAAAAGATATGAAAATATGACCTACCGCCGCTGCGGAAAAAGCGGACTTATGCTGCCTGTTGTATCCCTCGGATTCTGGCAGAATTTCGGATATCAGGATAATTTTGCAAATGCCGAAAAAATGGTGCAGACCGCTTTTGATCTCGGCATCTGCCACTTCGATCTCGCAAATAATTACGGCAATCCGTATAACGGTTCTGCCGAGGAAAACTTCGGACTTATCCTCGACCGCGGAATGAGACAGTTCCGTGACGAAATGTGCATCTCCACAAAAGCGGGCTACGATATGTGGGACGGACCTTACGGACAGAAAAACGGCTCACGGAAGTATCTTACCGCAAGCCTTGACCAGAGCTTAAAACGAATGAAGCTCGATTATGTGGATATTTTCTATCACCATATTTTCGACCCCAACACGCCTATGGAGGAGACCGCTCTCGCTCTCGATAATGCAGTACGTCAGGGCAAGGCGCTTTATGTCGGCATATCGAACTATAACAAGGCGCAGACAGAGGAGATCATGGCAATATTCAAGGAGCTGAAAACACCGTTCATTGTAAATCAGCCATCTTATTCCATGCTCAACAGATGGATAGAGCGTGACGGTCTGCGTGATTTTGCGTCTGAAAACGGAGTAGGCCTTGCCGTTTTCTCCCCTCTTTATCAGGGACTTCTGACTGACAGATATCTCCACGGGATCCCTGCAGATTCAAGAGTCGGAAAGGGCAGAACATGGATAAGGGACGAGATAACCGACACTATGATCGCACGCCTTAACAAGCTGAATGAAATTGCCGCAAACAGAGGTCAGAAGCTCTCGCAGATGGCTCTTTCGTGGGTGCTCAGAGAGGGCAGGGTCACAACCGTTCTTATCGGCGCAAGCAGTCCCGAACAGATACGGGAAAATGCCGAATGTGCCGCAAAAACCGATTTCACACCCGATGAGATCACTGCAATAGAAACGATCCTCAACAGTTAAGTGACAGCAGAAAATCTGCAAGCTCGGAAATATTTTTCACCGTCATATCTGCGGGAATATCTTCTTCGGGAGATGTTCCCGCATAGTTGTTCCATACCGAAAAAATGCCGATTTTCTGCGGGATCTCCGTATCCCACACGGGATTGTCCCCGATCATGACTGTTTCTTCGGGAGATGTTTTCAGCCGTCTGAGCGCAAGCCTGAATATACGTTCATCAGGCTTGGAAAATCCGACTTCCGTATCAATAATTATCTCGTCAAAAAGCGGCTCCAGACCGAACCGAGTGATCTTTTCACGCTGACCCTCCGAGCTTCCGTTTGTGATAAGCGCAGTTTTAATCCCCGCCGATCTTATCCGCCGCAGCGCACTGAGAGAACCGTCAAACAGGCAGACGCAATTCTTCTGAAGATCCGTGTATTCATCTGCGGTTTTTATCAAAAGCTCCTTGTCGGATATGCCAAGCTTCGGCATTGCGATAAGCATTACCTCACGCCTTGCCTCCCTGATATGTTCACGTCCCCACTTATGCCGCGCAGGATCCGACCAGTATTCATGCTTAACGCTGTCCAGAATATTTTTC
>USNJ01000139.1 GCA_900556055.1 uncultured Ruminococcus sp. | reverse complement strand
AAAAAAAGCGAGACAAAAACCGAAGCCGTTAAGGAGAAAAAGCCAAGATCACGCGCAAAGCGCAAGCAGGCTGATTCCGACATTTTTTCGCTTGATATCGGAACAAGAACGGTCGTCGGAATAGTTGCGGAATTCAAGGACGATGTTTATACTGTAAAAAATGCGGTCTCGATCCCACATTCAAAGCGTGCGATGAGAGATGGTCAGATCGAGGATATCGATGCTGTTGCAAAGGTCGCTGCTGAGGTCAGGGACGAGCTTGAAAAGCAGTGCGGAATACGTCTGACGAGCGTTTCTATCGCAGCAGCGGGACGTGCGCTCAAGACCTGCCGTGCATCTGCCGAAATTGATGTTGAGGGCAGGGATCTCATTACAGATGATATGGTGAAATCGTTTGAGCTGGAAGCTGTTGCAAAGGCGCAGTCGGAGCTTGATCGATCCGAAAGTGACGGAAATACGGCATTCTATTGCGTGGGACATACCGTTATAAGCTACGAGCTGGACGGCTATCCGATAAAGAGCATTGTCGGACATAAAGGAAAAAAGGTCGTTGTCGAGCTTATTGCCGCATTTCTGCCGAGCCTTGTTGTCGAGAGCCTTTATTCGGTTATGGATAAGGTCGGGCTGAATGTCGCAAGCCTGACACTTGAGCCTATTGCGGCTATGAATGTTATCATTCCGCCTGAGGTAAGGCTTATAAACATCGCTCTTGCGGACATCGGAGCAGGTACGTCGGATATAGCCGTGTCGCAGAACGGAAGCATTGTTGCGTATGCGATGGCGACTATTGCGGGCGATGAGATCACCGAGGAGATAATCAGGAAATATCTTGTTGATTTCGATACAGCCGAAGAAATGAAGCTTTCGTCCGATGCGGATTATGTTAAATATACCGATATTCTAGGATTTGAGCATGAGATAAAAACAAAAGACTTTTTCATGAGCCTGTTTCCTGCCGTTGAACAGCTTGCGGATACTATTTCGCAGAATATCATCAGTGCGAACGGTTCTGCGCCTGCCGCCGTTTTTCTTGTCGGAGGCGGAAGCCGCATACCCGAGCTTACGAAAATGGTCGCAAAGAAGCTGGGCGTTGCGGAAAACCGTGTCGCTGTCGGCGGAAACCGTTTCCTGAAGAATGTTTCCGTACCCGATCCGCTGCTGAATGGTCCCGAATATGTCACACCTATCGGAATAGGCGTTACGGCAACACTCCAGAAGGGCTATGATTTCTCGATCGTTACGGTCAATAATCAGAAGCTGCGTGTGTTTGATACGAAGAAGCTGACAGTTCTTGATCTGCTGATGATGGCCGGATATAAATCGCACGATATTATCGGAAGATCGGGACGCAGCATCACATTTACGCTGAACGGAGAAAAGCAGATCGTCAGGGGAACGCCTGCGATCCCGTCGGAGCTTACCGTCAACGGCAGTCCGTCATCGATCGAAGCCCGTGTTTCCCAGGGCGATGTTATCATGCTGAAGCCTGCCGAAAACGGCGTAAACGCTGAGCTTACGATAACCGACATTGCGGGTGATCTTACTCCGAAGCATATCACTATCGACGAGATAGATTACACTGTCGGAACGGAAGTTACTGTCGGCGGCAAGACTGTTTTGGGCGATTATAAGATACAGAATTTCGATAATGTCGAAGTCACATCTGTTGCAACGCTGGGTGATCTGCTTATGCTGCTTGGCATCGAAGCGGATAATATGGAATTTTTCAGGAATGGAATGTCTGTATCGCTTGGCACTGCTTGTGCTGACGGAGATAATTTCACTGTCAGGGACAAGGAAATAAGTGCCCCGAAAGCTGCGGTAAAACTGACAGCAAGGCCTGAATCGGTCCAGCCTGCCGCAATACTTGAGAATACAGCTCACGAAGCCGAAGCTGCTGAGGATATTTCCGAAGAAACTCCTGTTTTTGAAGAAAAACTCCCTGAGCCTGCCGTTGTGGAAAAGCCCGCCGAAGAGCCTGAAAGTTCTGTCGGATATACAGTCGTAAGGCTTAACGGCAAAAATGTTACGCTTGAACCAAAGTCTGACGGTTCTTCCAACATATTCCTTGACCTTATGGCTATTGCCGATATCGACATAAATGCCGCACCGCCGTCGGGCAATATGATCCTTACCCTGAACGGAAAAGAAGCTGCATATATGGACGAGGTACATACGGGCGATACAATAGTTATAAGATGGGATGATAAATAGAAAATCCGATATTCAGAAATAGAAAAATGTATATTTGGAAATAGAAAAACAACAAATCGCAGCAGAATATGCTGTTCTGCTGCGATTTGGAATCATGCGGCTTCGTTTGCGCAGGGCGTGACCTGAAGCGATTGTTCATACATAGTATCCGCAAAAATTGCGTATCCTTTCTTGGGATTGCTTACGAAAACATGAGTTACCGCTCCGACAAGCTTTCCGTTCTGGATTATCGGACTGCCGCTCATTCCCTGAACTATTCCGCCTGTTTCATTCAGAAGCTCGGGATCGGTTATCTTAATGACCATATTCCGTGAATCGGCTGAATCGGTCAGGTCGATCTTTTCTATTACTATCTGATACTGCTTGGGCGTTTTGCCGCTTACGGTACTGAGGATATATGCGCCGCCTGTCTTGATCTCCTGACGCATTGCGACCGGGATACCTGCGGAATTAACGGGGCATTTGTCCATTAAACCGTACACACCGCTTCGGCAGTTGATCGCAAGGCTTCCGGATGGAAGACCTGTCACAAACGAACCGATGAGTTCTCCCGGATCGCCAGCCTGTCCCTTCGTCACGCCGTTTATCGTAACATCGGCTGACTGACCTGTGGAAAGCGGGAGTATCTCGCCGTTGTCGGCATCGCAGACAGGATGTCCCAGACCCGCAAAAACCTTGGTTTCGGGATTGTAGAATGTCACGGTGCCTATGCCTGCTGTGCTGTCGCGGACCCAGAGTCCTGCTTTGTATTTTCCGTCGTCGGAGGCTTTGAGCGGTCTGACATAAGCGGTCGAAGATACGGAGTTCCTTAGATATTTTACTGTTATGGGATCTCCTTCCGAGCTGCTGATTATCTCCTGGAGCTTGGCATTTGTTGCGACACATTCACCGTTTACTGAGGTTATGATATCTCCCGAACGCAGACCTGCGTCCGAAGCGGGGGAAACGAATTTCTGTCCGCTGACAAACTCGCCTGTGTCTATGACCATCACACCGTCCGTCAGAAGCTTGATGCCGAATGGCGTTCCGCAGGGGACAAGCACAGGCTCGTCCACATGAGTTACGCTGACGTTTTTGATAGGAACGATTCCGAACAGCTTGAGTTGGAGCTGTTCTTCCGTGTCTTTGCTTATGCCGTCAGCATTGCCTGATGTGTAAGAAGCGTCTGTGCTGTCAGCGGTTATGCCTATGCCTGAAGATATGCTCAGTCTGCCGTTTCCTGTTACATAATAGGTGTCGGGAAGATTTAGACTGTAATGAAGTATGAGCGCAGACAGGAAAAAAAGTACAGTCAGCGCTGTAAAAATTATGACTTTGACAGCTTTTCTCATTTTATCCCGTTCCTTTCTGCGGATCGCTGAATATCCGCTGATTTTTCGGCATTGTGCATTTCAGGACGCTGCGGCAGAAACAGGCAATCCCATGCTTGCAGCCGCATAATTAATATTGACATCTTTGATGAGAATACACTTGTTTTATATTCTGTAATTTTACACCCAAGCATTTGATTATTGTGTCGAAATTAGCAATACAGAAAAAGGAAAAATTAAATTGAAATAAGGTGGTCTCTATTAAAAAAGTAAGGATAATATTTGTAGTTTTGCTTATAATAGCACTTCTGGTGTTTCCGATATTCATGAATGTGCTTGGCGGAGCTGCAATGATGCTCAATGACAATGCAGATCTCGGAATAATGCTCATTATATCTTCGGTGTTGTTTATAGGAAGTGCGGTTTTTGCGGTCATCAGGAAAAATATAGTATCGCTGATAATGATGATCCCTGCGACAGTGCTTGCGGCGTATGTTATACGTGCCGTTTCGCTTATTCCAAACACAGACAGCCTTGTTTACAGGCATCTGCCGACTGTTGCAGTGCCTATACTTACGGCGATAGTTCTTCTGCTGAATTTCCTTGATCCCGAGGCGGTCAGAAAGCGTGCGGAAAAACGCCAAAAACGTCTTGAAGAGGAAAACAGAAGCCTTAACGACAATGAAAAGATCGTGTAGTAACATTATAGTGTAATAAAGTTTACAGAAATCACTGATTTTCGGTGTAAAATATCATTAATTATCTGATATAATTTGCTTATCATAACGGAAGAGACAGTCAGACGCAATATGACGGGATTTTCCATAAAGAAAGGGCGTAAATTATTTGCTGAAAAAAATAAGCGGTATTGCCGCTGCCTTGCTGACTGCTGCTGCCTTGATCATATCCGCATTTGCTGCTGACACCCTTATCCTGGACGATGCATTTCTGCGGCTTGACAGCAACACGGGCTGGAATTACCTGACCAGAGATAACATGGATTCTGATGCACTTTCCGCATCGGGCTATTCAAAAAATGCATTTCTTCTTTATGCTGAGGAGCAGAATATATATTATTACTCTTTCAACTCGAACAAATCCAATATCATTACCGTGAAGTCATTCAGCGACAGCAAGTCTGAAAGCGTGTTTTCATTCAATGATGCGACATACAATCAGCAGCAGGACGTTATCAATTCGCTTGCTTCTGCGGGTGTTATCCCTTCAAATGCTGTGATAACAAAGTCTAATGAAAAGCTCAAGCTCGATGACAGGGCAGTTACATATGTCATTGAATACACATTTGCTGAGGGCAAGGGTTCAAATTATGGCTGTGCATATGTCACGGTGCAGAACGGAAACTATATTTCGATTGATCTGACATCAATAGGCAGCCCTATCGAAAAATCGACGATGGCGATCTTCAGAAAGCTGATAAATACCGTTGCCTTTACCAGACTTGACAGCAAGCCTATGTTCACAAATCAGCAGATGATACTTGCAGGCGGCGGGGCAATGATAGTTCTGTTCATTATTCTTCTTGCCGTTGCGGCGAAGAAAAAGAAAAAATACAGCTGATGATCGCTTTTTTATGCGAAATAAGATGAAAAGCGGCTTGATCGGAAAGGCATTCTCTATATTGAACTTTTCAATGCGGTGCAGAATTTGTTTCTGTACCGCATTTTTGTATATATTGTTGATAAAAAATGATATTTTCATCAATCTATTGACATACAGTTTCGCATGATATATAATTATTTTTGTCTGAATATGTTCATTACACAAAGATTTGAGGTTGCTATGATTACTATTCCTTTTATTGGATATAATTTATATCAAATGTTTCTGATATTCTGCTTCTGGTCATTTATCGGCTGGGG
>USNJ01000138.1 GCA_900556055.1 uncultured Ruminococcus sp. | reverse complement strand
GTGAACGACCTCTATGAACCGTCCCTCGGAGTATACCGCAAGGAATTCTCACTGTCCAAAATATCGGACATGTCATATTCTTTGAGATTTGAGGGAGTGTATTTCAACTCGTCTGTTTTCGTGAACGGAAAGCTTGCGGGCGACTGGGAATACGGCTATTCAACATTTGAATTCGATGTAACCGAACTCCTTGCTGACGGTCATAATGATGTTATCGTTTTCGTCAGACATGAAGCACCCAACTCACGCTGGTATTCGGGCGCAGGAATTTTCCGTCCCGTTTATCTTTTTGAACGAAACAAGGCTCATTTCACAACGGACGGAATATATTTCTCCGCAAAACGCAGCGAAAGCGGATATACCGCAAAGATCACGTCGGAAACAGTCGGCACTGACGAAACTTACAGCGTCCGCCACAGGATCTATGACGGTGACGTTACGGTCGCAGAAGCCTGCGGTTCGCATTCGGTCAGCGTGACGGCAGAATGCCCGAATGTCACTGAGTGGGATATTGACTGCCCGAAGCTGTATACCCTGCAAAGCGAATTAATAAAAAATGAAACCGTTATCGACAGTCAGGAAAGAAGGATCGGATTCAGGACGACCGAATTTACGCCCGACGGATTTTTCCTGAACGGCAGAAAGCTTAAAATGAACGGCGTCTGCCTGCATCATGACCTTGGCTGTCTTGGTGCGGCTGTCAATAAGACTGCGACAAAACGTCAGCTTACGCTCATGAAGGAAATGGGTGCAAACGCTGTCCGCACATCGCACAATATGCCGTCCTGCGAGCTTATGGATCTCTGCGATGAGCTTGGAATTCTCGTTGATTCCGAGGCTTTTGATATGTGGGAGCTGAAAAAAACAGAGTTTGACTATGCGAGATTTTTCGATGACCGGTACAAAATGGACGTTGAAAGCTGGGTAAAGCGTGACCGCTGTCACCCGTCCGTTGTTATGTGGTCGATCGGAAATGAGATCTACGACACTCACTGCCGTGAAAATGCGCCTGAGATAACTGCGTCCCTGCGTGATGAAGTCAGAAAGCACGATCCCGAGGGCAATGGCATGGCGACTATCGGCTCGAACTATATCCCGTGGGAGGGCGCTCAGAAATGTGCCGATCTTCTGAAGCTTTCGGGATATAACTACTGCGAAAATCTCTATGAGGAGCATCACAAAAAGTTCCCCGACCATATCATCTACGGAAGCGAAACTGCGGCAAGAGTCCAGAGCCGCGGAATTTATCATTTCCCGATAGATTCGGCTGTCAAGACATATGAGGATCTTCAGTGTTCATCGCTCGAAAACTGCCGTGCGGGCGTGGGCGACAGAACTCCGCAGTCCTCGATAATCTGGGACAGGGATACCGATTTTTCCTGCGGACAGTTCATCTGGACGGGTGCTGACTACATCGGCGAACCTACTCCGTATTCCACGAAGAATGCGTATTATGGACAGATTGACACGGCAGGTCTGAAAAAGGATACATATTATCTTTATCAATCCTGCTGGACGGACAAAAATGTCATTCACCTTCTCCCCTACTGGGATTTCAACGACGGTCAGCTTATTGATGTCATGGCTTACACAAATGCGCCTGTCTGCGAGCTTTTCCTGAACGGCAGATCTCTCGGCAAACATGAAATTGATGTCAGGCACGGAAAAAAGCTGAGTGCCGAATGGCGTGTCCCCTATGAAAGCGGCGAACTGAAAGCCATTGCTTATGATGCTGACGGAAATGTTATCGGCGAGGATATCCGCCGTTCGTTCGGCGATGGCGTGAAGATATGCCTTTCCCCCGACAAGACCGAGCTTAAAGCTGACGGCGAGGATATGATCTTCCTTGAGATATCGACAGCCGACAAGGACGGAAATATCGTCGAGAATGCAAGAAACAGAATGTTCGTGACCGTTTCGGGTGCGGCAAGGCTGGTCGGACTTGACAGCGGCGACAGCACAGATTACGATGAATACAAGGGCGGCTCAAAGAAGCTTTTCAGCGGCAGGCTTGTCGCATACATTGCCGCTTCCGATCATGCGGGAGATATCGAAGTTACCGTCAGATCGGCCGGATTTCCCGATGAAAAGCTTATGCTGAAGGCTGTTCCGTCCGAGATAAAGGCGGGTATTTCCTGCATCGAATGCAATGCGGAAGAAGCTGTCACGGCTGATATCCCCGTAAGAAAAATTGCGCTGAAAGCAACATCACAGGCACTTTCCCCAGACTGCACGGAGGCTGAGGTCACAGCGCAGTGCCTGCCGCTCAGCACGACCATGGGCAATATTCAATGGAAAGCGGTCACTAACAGCGGTGTTGCAACAAATATTGCCGAGGTCATTTCCCGTGAAACATCATGCACCGTTAAGGCACTGGGCGACGGCGAGTTCCGTCTGAGATGCACAGCCGACAACGGCAAGCCCGCACCCGAGATCATTTCCGAGCTTGAATTCTCCGTTTCGGGCATGGGCACGGCTACTCTTTATCCCTATGATTTTGTTTACGGCACGCTTTACAGCTTTTCCGATGTCACTCCCGAAGAGGATATCCAGGGCGGCATCAGTCCCGGCGACAGCTCTTATGTAGGATTTAAGAAGGTAGATTTCGGCGATTCGGGAACCGATGAATTTATCCTGCCTATCATCTACTGGTTCGTTGATACGCCGTTTGATGTTGAGATAATGCTTGATTCGCCCGACAGCAAACCGATAGCAAAGGCTGTCTATAAGCATGGATTTGTATGGCAGACATATTTTGATCTGTCCGTTAAATCGGACAAGGTGATAAAGGGCGTTCACGATCTCTATTTCAGATTCAAGAACAGCGACCACAAGATCTCATTCAAGGGATTTGTCTGCAAGCAGTTTGACAAGGCTTATGAAGTGAACAATGCCGCAGACTGCGACCGCATTTACGGCGACACATTCACGGTTTCGGGCAGCTCTGTAACTCACATCGGCAACAACGTCAGCCTTGAATTTGACGGAATGGATCTCGCCGACGGAGTTTCATCACTGACGATCAAGGGCAAAACGCACAACGATGTCGATTCTATCCACGTTTTCTTTAACGATGAAAACGGCAGAGAACGCCGCATCATCGAATTTGAAAGATCTGACGAAACGACCGAGCGCACATTTGCAATCGACCCGATAAAGGGAAAATTCAAGGTCATCTTCATGTTCCTGCCCGGCTGCGATTTCGACTTTGACTCATTTAAGTTCAACAAATAAAAACAGCGCCTTCGCCGAAAAATTCAGCGAAGGCGCTTTCATATGCGCGGAAATATCGATCAACAGCAGCTCTTCTTTACGAAGGATTTGCAGTCAACGCACTCACATACTGTGGGGTGAGGCTCATGTGTTCCGATGTTTACTGAATCGAGAGAGCAGTAGTTCTCTGTTTCGCAGTTGAACTTGCAGGACTTTACATCGCACTTGATAGAAGGATTCTTATTCATAAGATCACACTCCGATATATTTTTTTTGCACGGATCATTTCGCAAATCAATGATCTCGAACGATAGTATTATATCCTTATAAGCATGATTTATACAAAAAACGCCCCGCAAAAAACGGGACGTTTTCCTTTTCAAAAATTTCCGGCAGATCAGACGGAAAGCTCAGCAGTTTCATCGAGGATATCGCTGTTCTTCTCAAGAACGGGCTTTACACAGCCGTTGATAAACTCTGTTACCTGCTCCTCGCTTCTTCCGGTGAAGCTTTCGGGCTTAAGGATAGCTTCCATCTCCTCTACGGAGATCTTGAAATCGGGATCGTTAAGAATTCTGTCGATCAAATCGTTCTCCAACCCTTCTTCTTTGACTTTTTTGCCCGCCTGCATAGCATATGTTCTGATTTTTTCATGCAGCTCCTGTCTGTCGCCACCCTTCTTGACAGCAGACATCATAATGTTTTCGGATGCCATAAACGGCAGCTCTCTCATTACACGCTGACGGATAACCTTGGGATATACTACGAGATCGGACGTTACGTTCAGCAGGATATTGAGGATAGAATCTGCGGCAAGGAAAGCCTCAGCAACGGAAATTCTCTTGTTTGCGGAGTCGTCGAGAGTTCTCTCAAACCACTGTGTTCCTGCGGTAAATGCAGGGTTCAGAGTATCTATCATCAAATATCTTGCTAAAGCCGTAATTCTTTCGCATCTCATAGGATTTCTCTTATAAGGCATAGCGGACGAACCGATCTGGTTCTTCTCGAAAGGCTCTTCCATCTCCTTGAAATTCTGGAGAATTCTGAGGTCGTTTGCGAACTTCATAGCGGACTGAGCAAGACCGCCGAGTGTTGCAACGATCTGTGAATCTATCTTTCTGGAATATGTCTGACCTGAAACGGGAACAACATCTTCAAAGCCCATTTCCTCAGCGATCATCTTTTCAAGTGCCTTTACCTTTGAGCTGTCGCCGTCGAAAAGCTCCATAAAGGAAGCCTGTGTTCCTGTTGTACCCTTTGAGCCGAGGAGCTTCAGGTTTGCGATCCTGTATTCGAGTTCATCGAGATCCATCAGCAGCTCGTTGATCCAGAGAGTAGCTCTCTTGCCGACAGTTGTCAGCTGAGCGGGCTGGAGATGTGTATAAGCGAGGCATGGCATAGCCTTATATTTATCGGCAAATTTGGAAAGCTGCTCGATAACGTTGATAAGCTTCCTGCGCACTACCTGCATAGCATCTCTCATAACGATGATATCTGTATTGTCGCCGACATAGCAGGAGGTTGCTCCGAGGTGGATTATTCCCTTTGCCTTTGGGCATACCTTGCCGTATGTATAAACGTGAGCCATAACATCGTGACGCACCTGCTTTTCACGTTCAGCGGCTACCTCATAGTCAATGTTGCTGATATTAGCCTCAAGCTCGTCCACCTGCTCCTGAGTAACAGGCAGACCAAGCTTCATTTCAGCTCTTGCAAGAGCCACCCACAGACGTCTCCATGTTGTGAACTTCTTGTCAGCGGAAAAAATATACTGCATTTCTTTGCTGGCATAACGTTCTGATAAAGGACTTACATATCTGTCTGTACTCATCTTCACTCTCCTGTTTTTTATAGGATATTATTTTTAATCCTTTTATTTCACTTCTGTACGTACGTTTTTCTCAACCACGTACGTTGAAATTATATAACATCATTCCTCTAAAAGCAACCACAAAAACCTTATCCCTGATGGAATTTACCAAGAAATTCTTTCATTCTCGCATGTTCTGATTCAAATACCTCTTTTGGACTCCCCTCAACTGCGATCAGTCCCTTATCCATAAAAATAATATGATCAGAGATATCTCTTGCAAATGTCATCTCATGAGTAACGATCACCATAGTGATGTGTTCTGCTGCCAGATCTTTGATTACCTTAAGAATTTCACTCGTAAGCTCCGGATCAAGGGCGGAAG
>USNJ01000137.1 GCA_900556055.1 uncultured Ruminococcus sp. | reverse complement strand
GTACACGCACAAAGGCATCGAGCTTTACGGGCATGGACAGTGTTTCCGTTCCGAACAGATCGCTTGCGACAAGAGTTGTTTTTTCGATAGAAAATACTCCTCTTTTCAGGCATTTTACCTTCCATCTGCGGCATATCTTATGGTAGCTTCTGAGCATGAATATGCTGGATATGAACCGTGTATTTCCTGTTACAACGGATTCAAGCTCTGCCATATCCAGCCATTTTGATGAAGTGAGTTCGGATTTCAGCCAGCAGACGGGAAGCAGCTTTGCATTTGATATTTCCTCGATAAATTCGATCTCGTCACCCTCATACGCTTCATCAGTGCTGAATGAACATTTATATTCGATCTTTGTCATGCCGTATTTAAGGTAGATAATGTGCTCGGCAAAAAATATCACCGCAATTATCACAAGAAGTGCGAGAAATTCCATATGAGCGCTCCTTATTCGATCGGTACGGCTATGCTTTCGGTTATTCTTGCGGCAGTTTCTTTCTGAGCCGCAGATACGCCGTCACGCAGCGCTGCCGATGTTTTAGGTATTATTCTGTGTGCAATTACATCGGGTGCGATCTTCTTTACGTCATCGGGTGTCACATAATCCCTTCCGTTGACTGCTGCCTGTGCCTGTGCGGCATGGAAAAGTGCGAGTGTTCCTCTTGGGCTGACTCCGAGCCTGATATTCCTGTCGTTTCTTGTTGCTGTGCATATATCGAGGATATATCCCCTTACGGCATCGCTCACTCTGACAGAACGCACCTCCTGCTGTGCGGCGGAAAGATCCTCGGCAGATGCGACAGATCCAAGCGTATCAAGCGGTGAGCTGACAGCGTGTCCCTCCATAAGCGAAAGCTCATTTTCACGGCTTGGATATCCCATTGAAAGGCGCATAAGAAAACGGTCGAGCTGTGCTTCGGGCAGTGGGAATGTTCCCTGAGTTTCGATAGGATTTTGCGTTGCGATGACCATGAACGGCGAGGGGAGCGGGTACATTTTTCCGTCAACCGTGGCCTGTCGTTCTTCCATACATTCGAGAAGTCCCGACTGTGTACGCGGAGCGGCACGGTTTATTTCGTCTGCCAGCAGGATATTTGTAAAGACGGCACCCTTCCTGAACTTGAATGTATTGTCACTTCTGTCGTAGAAATTTATTCCCGTAACATCGGACGGGAGCAGGTCGGGAGTGAACTGGACACGTTTGAATTCACAGTCTATCGACTTGGCAAGAGCTTTGGCGGCTGTCGTTTTTCCCGTTCCCGGGATATCTTCGAGAAGAACATGTCCCGAGCATAGAGCAGCGATAATGATCTTTTCTATGACCTCGTCCTTGCCTGTTATAACCTTGCATATATTTGCTTTTAAACGATCCGAAAGCGATTTGATATCCATGTCGGCAGCTCCTTTTTATATAATTATTTTTATTATACAACATATCAGATGAAAAAACAAGGGCAAAAAAAAACGGCTCCGCAAAAATAGCAGAGCCGAAAAATCATTTATTCTGTTATATCAGAGGGGGATAACTGCGCCGTTTCCGCCGTCGGAGGAAAGATAGTCATAGATGAGCTTTGCAGCTTCCGCTCTTGTGTATGTTCTGTCGGGATCGAATTTTCCGTCCTTGCCGTTTGCATATCCGAGTGCCTTTGCAACTGCGATATATCCGCAGTCAGGGTCAGTCTCGGGAATGTCCGTGAACGGCTGCTTGAAAATGCCGTTCAGCTCGTTCAGACCGGAATAGTTTGTCAGTGTTTCGACATAGCATTTTGCGATAAATCTGTTTGATGCGGGATCATCGGTAGGATTTATGCCGTCGGGCAGATCAGCTTCTGCCGGAAACTCCGCAGTTCCGTCCGAATAATAGTAAACAGGTCCGTATGAAATATCGGAGAGCAGTCTTGAAAAGTCTTTTTCGCTGATAGATTTGTCAGGTTCAAACGAAGAAGAATTGCTGATGAAAATGCCGTAATCAGCCAGCTTCTTCACATATTTTTCGGTTTCCGTATTCTTAATGTCCGGGTAATCCGCAGTAAGCCTTGTTTCGTTTGTTATGTACCAAAAGCTTGAAACTACTGCGCCAGTTGTGCCGTTGATTATAAAATCAGTATTGTATGTGCGGATAATATAGCTGTGGATCTTGTTATCCCTGTCGAAGAACCAGTAATATTTTGTTTCGGGCAGATTATTTGTGATCGCAAATTCCTTGGCTTTATCGGCTGAGATAAGCGCAGATGCATCCTCAAATTCAACCTTTCCTTCAGCCTGATAATCTCCCGAATATGAGAATACCGACTTGTTTGAACGTACAGTAACGGTTATAGTGTCGCCTGCGACCTTTATGCCGTTTACATATCTTGAATAAACATAATCCGCTGAGCCTTTGAATGTGTCTCCTTCGGGCTTTTCGGTAAGCTTGAATGTTGCAAAATCATTTCCCGCAAAATGCTTTGCTGCATTTTCAGCAAGCTTCTCGCCGTCGCTGACGGAAAGCGGCTGATATGTTACGTTATGATCATATGAAATGTCTTTTGTAAATTCGATGATCTTTCCGGAACGTGCGTCCAAAAGAACATCAAGTGTTACGGTCGATCCTTTTCTTTCGGCAGTGAATTCCGCATTCCAGCAGTCGATCTTTGCACCGCTGTTAAGGTAATATTTTTCAATATCTGCTTTTGTCAGTTTCAGGTCTTTGTCGAAAACTATGACCTTATCATCTTTGAGATATTTGCTGATATCGCCCTTTTGGATAAGAGTTTTATCCAGCTCGAGTGCGGTAAGCTCTTCATCTGTGAAAAAGCCGTTCATATCCGCAGCGGCAGTGGTTTCATATTCAACATCATCGCTGAAATCAAAATCTCCGTCTGTAAGCTTGCTGTTATCGCCGTAAATGCCGTATTTCTTCTTGTCGCTTTCTATCGTCGGCTTTTTGCCTGTGAATGCATCAAGCTGTGAAACATCGCTCTTGAATGAAACATCGTAATAGAGCTTTCCGTATATTTTGTCACCGTCATAGATATAGCCATAGTAAGGTTCAAGCTGCATATTTGACTTGATTATGCCGTCAAGCTCTGCGTCTGTTTTTCTGTTTGAAGGGGATACAAGATCGGGTTTCCTGTCGAAGCTGCCGTCCATGTCCAGCACATAAAGCTTTCCCGTATCGCGGTCAACGGTGATATGTCCTGAATATCCGTTCAGAGCAATGCCGTTTGAAGTAAGCGAAAATGACATGGTTACGCCTGCTGCGGAAATGCCCCTGCTTGATATTTCAAGTGATATCCCGTAGGGAAGGTCAGGGTTCAATGCCTTGATATATTTTTCGGCAGATGCTTTCAGTTCGCTGTCGGAAAGCTTTCCGAATCTTACGGGAACGCTGTTGTTTATATCTGACAGGTAAAAATGTGTGATGTATTTTCCGTCAGTTTCCATCGTGACATAGTTTCCGCTGTCGGGTTCAGTCCATGTAAAATTGAAGATCCCTTTATATTCGCTGTGGTCGAAATCCGTGTATTCTGCGGGAACAGCGTAGCGTTTTTTAACAGCTGTGAGCGCATTTTTCATAGCCTCCGTATCTTTTCCGTTTTCCTCCGAGACATAAGATGCGGGAGCTGTTTTTGCTGCATATACAGGCAGCGTGCATGTGCCTAACATAAGTACTGCGGCAGCTGCTGCTAAGATCTTTTTGTTCATTTGTCAGCACCATCCTTTGCAATTTTCTTCATTATAGCATACAAAGAAAAAAATTCAAGGAGATTTAATATATTGTAATAATGTGTAACCGTAATGTAATAAAAAATCCGCATATGATCTTTTGTGATCATATGCGGAAAAATTACAGCACCTTGCTGAGAAAACTTTTGAGACGTTCGTTTTTAGGATTTGAGAAGAACTCCTCAGGCTCATTTTCCTCGAGGATATTTCCTCCGTCCATGAACATTATTCTTGTTGCGACTTCCTTTGCAAATGCCATCTCATGAGTAACGACAACCATTGTCATACCTTCCTCTGCAAGGTCACGCATAACATTCAGCACCTCGCCGACCATTTCAGGGTCAAGAGCGGAAGTCGGTTCATCGAACAGCATAACGTCAGGGGACATACAGAGCGCTCTCACAATAGCGATGCGCTGTTTCTGTCCGCCGGAAAGCTGGCTCGGATACGCATTCGCACGGTTTGCAAGACCAACTCTTTCAAGCAGTGTATAGGCTTGCTTTTCAGCCTCTTCCTTGGATTTTCCGAGAAGCTTCATAGGCGCGATCGTGAGATTTTTCATGATCGTCATATGGGGAAAAAGGTTGAACTGCTGGAACACCATGCTGGTGGTCTCGCGCACAAGCTTGGTCTTGTTTTTGGCCGTCAGCTCCTGCCCGTCTATGTAGACATGGCCGCTGGTGGGCTCTTCCAGAAAATTCATGCAGCGCACCGTGGTGGACCTGCCTGAACCGGACGGCCCGATGATCACCAGCTTTTCGCCTTCGGCCACTTCCAGGTTGACATCCTTCAAAACATGCAGATCACCGAAGTATTTTTCCACATGCTCCAGCTTGATCACGTTGCATTCCCCTTTTCCTGTTTCATCTCTCCCTCAAGGCCGCCTTGCCTTGCAGGGTAACAAAAAAGACGCCTTGCGATCTCTCGCGAAGCGTCTTTGCCTTTGATGCTTAAAGTATAGCGTTTTCTGTTATTTCTTTCAATCTGAAAGTTGCAACAACTTTACCATCACATTTTTCATGTTTTGTAAAGTTACACAAAATATCGCCTTATTTTTTGTCGATTCATGCAGGGGCAGTTTTCATACCAGCGGCATGATGCCTTCCGGCGCAGCGGCAAAGCACTGCGGCGCGGCGGGTGCAGCAGCCCCCAGCGCTGCCTTGCTCACCTTCCACCACAGGCGGGTCGTGCCGTCGGGTGCCAGAAAAATCAGATTCCAGTCAAACGGATTTTCACTGCTGGAAACCGCCTTTACCGGCAGCGCGTTCTGCGCTCCCGGTGTGCAGGGCATCAGGTCGTGGGCGCGGATTCCCACGGCAGTGCAGTGTTCCGGCACCTCGGCTGCAAGGCGCAGCGGGGCGTCCCAGCCGGTCAGCCGCACCGTGTGCGCATCCACGCGGGTGCAGGGCAGAATATTTTTGCAGCCGGTCAGCCGTGCGGCGGCATAGCCCTGTTCTTGGGTCAGTTCGTCGCCCACCTTGCCGAACACCACGGGCTTACCGCCCTCAAAGGGACCAGCACCGGAGAAAAACAGCAGGTTTCCTACCCGGCGGCAGGTCACATAATTGGCCATGGGCGTAGGAGCCGCAGGCAATGTCAAGCCCAGTTCTTCCAGTCTTGTTTCGCTTTTCATGGTTCGTTTCTCCTATTTTTATTTGCGGGCGATGCCGTTTTTCCACACCTGTACCGGTGGGACATACATGGCAGACAGTTCCGCCACAGGGTCTCCATCCACCAAAATCAGATCAGCCTTCATCCCCGGTTTGATCTCGCCCACATCGGAAAGTCCTGCGATCTGGGCGCTGTTTTTTGTAGCCTGCAG
>USNJ01000136.1 GCA_900556055.1 uncultured Ruminococcus sp. | reverse complement strand
CCATAGAAGAAATGAAGCGTGAAGTTCTGTTGTCCACATAACCACGATCCATTGCCAAAGTGGAGTCTTTGGGCAGAAGGATTTCAATGCGGCTGAGAACAGCGAACATATTCTGCCGCTGCTGATAGGCTTTGCAGTTTCGGCTGTTGTGGGATTTCTCGCTATAAAGCTTGTGAAATGGCTCATAAAGGACGGAAAATTCAAGGTATTCGCATATTACACGCTTATTCTCGGAATTCTCGTTGTTGCCGCAGGATTTTTTGAACATCACATCGGCATGACTATCCCCGAATATCTCGCAAAATAAGAAAGGACGACGGTAAATGCCCGCTCAGAAAAAATCAACATCATCAAACAGCCCGCGCTCAGGATCATCGTCATCAAGATCGTCGAAGCAGACGGCAGCCGCAAAAAAGCAGAAAGAAGCTCAGGACAGGGTAATGTACTCGGTCGTCCTCTTTTCTGTCGGCATTCTCGTGCTGCTGCTTACCCTGATCGAGGGCGAGGCTGCATGGAAAGCGATACATAACCTTCTGAGGGGACTTTTCGGCCTTTCGGTATATCTTGTTGCGCCTGTTCTGCTGTATTCGTCGGTGATGATGGCTATGGACAAATCAGGCAAGACTGTCGCAGGAAAGGCTATCCAGGGTGCTGCTGCCATACTTCTTATCTCGGCAATGGTGCAGATATTCTTCGTCGGCGAGATAAAGGGAAGCAAGGTATTTGCCGATATGATACCGAAGCTTTACAATGACGGAAAGGCTTTGCAGGGCGGCGGGATCGTCAGCATCATAATCGCAGGTCCTCTTCTTGGATTATTCAAGAAAACAGGTGCGTCGATAATAATTATTCTCCTCGTGCTGACTCTGATAATGGTAATGTCCAACAAAACGATAGTAGATGTCGTAAAATGGTTCAGCAAGCCTGTAAAGGGCATGGCGGAAGCTGTCAGGGAGGCGAGAGAGGACGATGTGAGAATGGCTGAGGAGCGCAGAAAGCAGCGTGAAAAGGTCGTTCCCAATGATGATGTCCCCGAAGAGGAAGCGAAGGCTATCCAAAAGAATTTCAATGTTGATATACCCATGCCTGTCGGAAAGAAGCAGAAAACTGCCGATAAAAAGGTACTGTTAGATGCGGCTGATGACAAGGGAAATGCACCGGTCAGCAAGGAAAATACAATTGAGACCGATATGCCTATGCATCCTGTAGTATCTGCGCCGAAGCCTGTTAATGCAGGAAAAGTGCATGAGTCTGCCGTTCAGAAGGCTGAGGAGAAAAAGGAAGAGCCTGTTCCCGAAAAGCCTGCTGAGAAGGCGGATATGTCCGATAAAGCGGATATCAAGCCTTCCGAACCCGAGAAAAAAGAGGAAACGGAGGCTGCCGATGACAGCCTTACCGAGCTTATAAGAAAAGCGACAGAGGCAAAGAAAAAGGCAAAGGAAGAAGCTGCGGCACTCGCTGCATCACAGCAGCCTGCCGAGAAGCCCAAGACTGTCGATATCAAGCAGTCTCATACGGCGATCAAGCCTGATGACGAGGAATATGACCTTCCTCCGCAGCCGACAGCCGCTGATATTGCCAAGGAAATATCCGAAAATGAGAATGCTGCTCCCGAGATGAGAAAGTATGCATTCCCGCCGATCGACCTGCTGAAGCCGTCTGACAACAGTCAGAATGCGGAGGGCGCAGAGGCGGAAATGAAGAATAATGCCGAAACTCTCGTAAATACGCTCCAGAGCTTCGGCGTTCAGACAAGGATTGTTGATATCCACAGAGGTCCGACGGTAACGAGATATGAGCTTCAGCCGAGTGCGGGCGTTAAGATATCCAAGATCACGGGACTTTCCGATGATATCGCACTTAATCTGGCGGCTGCGGGAGTGCGTATCGAAGCACCTATCCCCGGAAAAGCAGCGGTCGGAGTCGAAGTGCCGAACCGCATAAAGGATACGGTCAGCCTGCGTGAGATGATCGAGAGCAGTGAGTTCAGGTCTGCCAAGAGCAAGCTTGCGTTTGCTGTCGGCAGAGATATCGAGGGCAATGTTATCATCGGCGATATCGCAAAGATGCCGCATGTTATCATCGCAGGTACGACGGGTTCAGGTAAATCCGTCTGCACGAACTCGATAATCATGAGTATCCTTTACAATGCATCGCCCGATGAAGTACGTCTTGTGCTTATTGACCCGAAAATGGTTGAATTCAAGATTTATGACGGTATTCCGCATCTTCTGATACCTGTTGTAACGGATCCGAGAAAGGCGGCAGGCGCACTGTCATGGGCGGTTCAGGAAATGCTGAAGCGATACAAGCTGTTTGCGGACAGCAATGTGCGTGATCTTAAGGGATATAACGAGCTTGCCGATGAAACTGACGGAATGGCTCCGCTCCCGCAGATCGTGATAGCGATAGATGAGCTTGCCGACCTGATGATGGCTGCGTCAAACGAGGTCGAGGACGCTATCTGCCGTCTTGCTCAGATGGCGAGAGCGGCGGGAATGCACCTTATTATCGCAACTCAGCGTCCTACGGTAGATGTAATCACGGGACTTATCAAGGCGAATATCCCGAGCCGAATCGCACTTACTGTTTCATCCCAGGTCGATTCAAGAACGATAATCGACACGGCGGGTGCCGAAAAGCTGCTTGGCTACGGCGATATGCTCTATTATCCGTCGGGAATACCTAAGCCTGTCAGAATTCAGGGCTGCTTCTGCTCATCGAAGGAGGTCGAAGCAGTCGTAAACTTCATAAAGAGCGGCGGAACTGCCGATTACAGCGATGAGATACTCCAGGAGATCGAGAAGAATGTACCCGTTCCGAAGGGCGAAAAGGGTGCATCTGACAGCTCAGGCGGCTCGGATATGTTCGATGATGAAATGGTCGAGAAGGCTATCGAGGTCGTTATCGAGGCAGGACAGGCATCAACCTCATCTCTTCAGAGACGTTTGAAGCTTGGATATGCCCGTGCTGCGAGAATAATAGATCAGTTGGAAGAACTCGGAGTTGTCGGACCGTTTGAGGGCGCAAAGCCGAGAGCCGTACTTATGACGCGCGAAATGTGGCTGCAGAGAAAGCTTGCAATGGAGAATAAAGACAGCGAAGGATCGTCAGAAAATAATTGAATTGTTAATAAAATAAACTGAAATTTCCAAAAGAGGTGTAAAAATGCCGTATTTGCCTATATCAAAACAGGATATGAATGAACGAGGGATAGATCAGCTTGATTTTATCTGCATAACGGGTGACGCATATGTCGATCACCCTAGCTTCGGTATATCCATAATCTCCCGAATGATCGAGGACTGCGGATTTACAGTCGGCATCATTGCGCAGCCTGACTGGCACAGCGACAAAGATTTCAAAAAGCTCGGCACGCCGAAGTACGGTTTTATGGTAACATCAGGCAATATTGACTCCATGGTCGCACATTACACCTCCGCAAAAAGAAAGCGTTCGGACGATGCATATTCTCCCGGAGGAAAAGCAGGAAAACGTCCTGACAGGGCGGTGATCGTCTACTGTAAAAAGCTCCGTGAGATATACGGCAGCGATATGCCGATATGCATAGGCGGTCTTGAAGCGTCGCTTCGCCGTTTTGCGCATTATGATTACTGGGACGATGCAGTGCGTCCGACCGTTTTATTGGACAGCGGCGCCGATCTGCTGATGTACGGAATGTCAGAACATCAGATAGCCGAGATATGCAAAAGGCTTGCAGCAGGCGAAAATGTGCATGATCTTACCGATATAAGGGGCACATGTTACCTGACAGAGCCGAAGAATACGCCGTTCGGAGCGGTTGAATGTCCGACATATAAGCAGGTCTGCGAGTCAAAGGAAATGTACGCAAAAGCGTGCAGACAGCAGTATGACTGGCAGGACGAGGTCTACGGAAAAACTATAATCCAGCGTCACGACAAGTATATGCTGGTGCAGAACCCGCCTGCACTTTCACTGACGACTGAGGAGCTTGACCATGTATACGAGCTTCCGTATATGCGTTCCTATCATCCGATATATGAGCCGCAGGGCGGTGTTCCGGGAATTGAGGAAGTTGAATTTTCGATAACACATAACCGAGGCTGCTTCGGGTTCTGCAATTTCTGTTCGATCGCACTTCATCAGGGACGCAGGATATCCGTCAGAAGCGAGGAATCGGTGCTTCGTGAGGCGAAGCTGCTGACGACACTGCCGAATTTCAAGGGATATATCCACGATGTCGGAGGTCCAACTGCAAATTTCAGGCATACATCCTGCGAAAAACAGCTTACAATGGGGCTTTGCAAGGGTAAAAAATGTCTTGCGCCCACTCCATGTAAAAATCTTACGGTTGATCATACAGAATATCTTGATCTGCTGAGAAAAATCAGAAAGATCGACGGCGTAAAGCGTGTTTTTATCCGCTCGGGAATTCGTTACGACTATCTTCTGGAAGATACAAATGACGAATTTATGCGTGAACTTATTGAGTATCATGTCAGCGGACAGCTGAAGGTCGCACCTGAGCATTGTTCAGCGGTCGTTCTTGATAAAATGGGCAAGCCGCATATTGAAGCATACAAAAAATTCCAGGAAAAGTTTTACCGCATGACAAAGCAGATTGGCAAGGAGCAGTATCTTGTTCCGTATCTGATGTCATCGCACCCCGGAAGTACGCTTAAAGAGGCAGTAGAACTGGCACTTTTCCTGAAAAGCCTGAAGATACGTCCCGAACAGGTGCAGGATTTTTACCCGACACCCGGTACGATATCGACGTGCATGTTCTATACGGGACTTGATCCGTATACGATGGAAAAGGTTTTTGTTCCGAAAACTGCAGAGGAAAAGGGAATGCAGAGGGCACTTCTCCAGTATTTCAAGCCAGAAAATAAGCATAAGGTGATCGAGGCACTGAAACGTGCAGGCCGCACTGACCTTATCGGTTACGGAAAAGAGTGTCTTGTTCAGCCCGACAGAGAATATATTGCCGCTCAGAATATGAAAAAGCGTTCATCTTCTTCATCTGATAAACGAAATGTTAAGGATAAAAACAGAAAATGGCAAAAAGAAAAAGAAAAAAGAAGCAATTCACGGGGCAGACACTGACAGATATCATAAAATACTGCGCAATTGCAGTCCTTGCTGCTGCATTTATAATAGGTGTGCTTAATGAGATGGGAATTATACGCATTTCAAGCTGGATTGGCAGCGGAGATGCTTTTCAGAGCGAAGGTTCATCTATCCCCGAGGAATTCAAAAATTCCGAGGTGCGGGTGCATTACATAGATGTAGGGCAGGGGGACAGTATTTTCATTGAAGCAGGTCCCAAAACTATACTTATTGACGCAGGCGAAAAGGAATACGGACAAAAGGTTTCCGACTATATTTCTGAGCTTGGGTACGATAAACTGGACATTGTTATTGCAACGCATCCTCATTCCGATCATATCGGCGGACTGCCCGAGGTGCTCGGCAATTTTGAGATCGGAACGGTGATAATGCCGAAGATCGCAGATGATATGGTGCCGACGACCAAAGTATACGAAAAGCTGCTTGCG
>USNJ01000135.1 GCA_900556055.1 uncultured Ruminococcus sp. | reverse complement strand
CCCTGCCGTAGTAGATGACAAGGCTCATAAGTCCGCCGTCTTTGAGGAGGGAAAGTCCCTTTTCAATTGCGGCGATGCTGGTTTCCTTGCGTGTGTTTATGGAATGGTCGCCGCCCGGAAGCCAGCCGAAATTGAAGGTTATGCAGGAAACAGAGCCTTCTTCGGCATATTTGTCCATCTCGGAATGACTCTCAAGATGAAGCTCGCAGCGGTCGGAAAGACCTCTTTCTGCGAGAAGTTCGGCGGTGCTGTCAATGGCGTCCTGCTGGATATCAAAGCTGTGGATATGTCCGTTTTCGCCTGCAAGCTCGCAGAGAAATGCGGTGTCAAAGCCTCGCCCTGCGGTAGCGTCGATGCAGATATCGCCCTGTTTTACGTGCTTTTTGAGTATTGCGTGGCAAATGTCGAGTGCCGAAAATTTCTGTATGCTCATTTTTATTACCTCCGAAAAATATACCGTCCGCACATAGTCTGTGCAGACGGCAGCTTCTTATTTATCAATATAAGTAGGATGTTGATGCGTTTATTGAGCAGACTTCGTTATTGTATGCGGAAATTATGATGTACAGGTCGCTCTCATAGTCGCAGTAGATATAGTCAGCAGTGCCTTCCGAATATACCATTGAATCGGAGGGTTCGCCGAGTGCCGATACTATGCTGTCGGCGGATGAACCGATACCGATGCCGTTTGCACGGAGATCAAGCTCGCTTTCTCCGCCTTCAATGACTCTGATGGATTTGCACTGTGAAACATCTGCGCTGAATGCGGAATTTTTTTCGTTTTCGATGTAGATCATAATGGTATTGCTGTCATTGTAAAAGTATCCGCCTGTGTGCGGTTCGAGTGCCGATGATGTGCGGACTATGCGGTCGGGGAGGGAAAGTGCCTTGCAGGGAATTGTGATGTCCTCGCCGTTTGCTGTAAAGCTTACGCCCGAGAGATCGACTGATTTATATTCATATGATGAAACGCCCGAGTCATAGTCGGCGAAATCATCCTCATCATAATCATAATCGCCGTAGTCGTAGTCATAGTCATCTTCATCGTCATAATAATCATCATAGTAGTCATCAAAGTCAAAGTCGTCATAGCTGTAATTATTATCGAAATCTTCAAAAGCTTCGGGATCATAGTCATCGCCGAGAATGATCGAATAAAGTGCCTGCATAAGTTCGTCCTCGGAAAGACCTGTTGCCTTGCTGATATTTTCGGTCAGTACCGCAGTCATGTTATCTCCGAGCACCTCTGTCGGTTCTTCTGTGCATACATCATCGGACGGGAAAACTATTTCCTCCGCAGCTTCCTGCTTCTGAGTATCGGTCAGAACGGAAAGATATTTTTTGCCTTCGTAACTGATATCTGCGGAAACGGTCGAAGTATTTTCATTGCCGTCAACCGTCATAACGATCTCAAGCTTGTCGAGGTCGGGTGAGGTGAATGTGAATTTTCCGCCGTAGGTCCTGCTTTCGAGGATATCATACTTTACGTCCTCAAACTGCATTCTTGCGGAATAGGATTTTACCGTGTCGTCATCGTCATTTTCATAAATTGTCAGATCGGCAGTGCCGTTCAGCGCTGTGCCGCCTATGCTGCCCTTTATCATCAGCTCCATGCCTGTTTTATCGGAAAAGATAAGCTTTGTTTCAGATGCAAACGAGTCGTTATCGGAGATATTTACAAAGGATATGATGCTGTCGCTTTTTGTAAATGTTCTGCCGATTATATTTCCGTCCGTGCCGATGTAGATGGTTATGTCGAACATATTCTCGTCGGACGCTGTAAGGTTCATGTCGGAAACAAATTCGTCGATCTGAGCTGTGTAATCCTCGCGTCTGCTGCCCATATCCTCGGCTATGGCTATGATATCCTCATCGGATTTCAGTGCATCGGTAACGCTTCTGACAAGCTCGAGATACTCAGCCTCCGTCAGCGATATTGTTACCTTTACGGCGGGACAGCTGACATTTCCGAGTGTGCAGGTCGATTTTTTGTCCATAACGATCTTATCACTGACTGCGTCAAGATAGATGCCGATATATCTCTGCGAAATGGAATCAAGTCTTTCCTGAGTTATTGAATCGCAGTCGAACAGTGAAACATCATTTTCGCTGCTGCTTTTGACAGTATCAGATGAGTTCAGTTCACTTTTATAGTATTTGTCTGACAGCTCGGGAAATGAAAGATATCCCGTGTTTGCCGCAGTGTCGGCAAAAACATCGGCTGAAATTATGCTTGTGTCATTGAGGAGCAGGTCAAGGTAAATGTGCGAGTTATCGCCTTTTACGGTGAAATCTCCCGATAAGGATACGTTTTTCAGGATATCCTTGTAGTCGCCGAGTGCATCTGTTACCGGATCGCCGAAGGTGAACTTCATTGTGGTTTTTTCGGAAATATTTCTGATGCTCTGCTCATTCTGATTTTCTTTCATCGAAGAGAATACAGCATACACGCTGTCCGATAAATCGGACACTGATTTTCTTTCAGCCTCTGCATAATATTTCTCGGGAGATGAGAATGCAAGCTTCAGCGAGTTCCTGACAGACGGTATTATCATGCACACTGCGGCTGCTGCAATAAGTATCGCTGCGATAACTATTGTCGGGATCACCCATGCTGGCATAGGCTTTTTGTATGCTGCTGGTGCTGCAGTGGGATCGTAATTGTAGCTGTACTGCGAATAGTCATTCTGCGCAGGCTGTGAAGGCTGAGCTTGCTGCGGATTCATAGCTGCCTGTAAATTATTGGCATTATCTGCGGACTTGTTTTCATTGAGATCGCTGCTTCCGTTAATGTCGTTCATTGTTTTACCCCCCGTTTTTGTATATATATGAAATCCCTTCTTATATCATAATACATCAATAATATTTTGTCAATCATATTTACCTTAATTGTGTGAATAAAACAAACAGCAGGGTAAAAATGCCCTGCTGTTTGTGAAATATCTCTGAATAATTTTTATCCCTGATATTCAACGATCTTTACATTTTCCATCTGTACCTGGGTAAGAGGCTTGTCGTTATCATCTGTTTCGACATTTCCGAGTTCTCTTACAATGTCAAGTCCCTCAAATACCTGACCGAATACGGTATATCCGCCGTCAAGACAGGGAGTTCCGCCTACTTCAAGATACTTGTCTCTTACAGCCTGGGGAACGGTCTTGCCTGTGAGTCTGCACATCTGATCGAAATCGTTGAACACTACATAATTGTTGTCGGAATCATAGCCTGCACCGTAGTTTACATATCCCTCGGGAGTGTTTACGATGTAGAACTGGCTTCCGTTTGTAGATGTTGAACCGCTGTTTGCATAAGCTACTGCGCCGCTGAAGTGGTAAAGTCCCTCGGGAATGCCGCCGTCGAAGCTGTCACCCCAGATGCAGTTTCCGCCTGTGCCGTTGCCCTTTGGATCGCCGCCCTGGATCATAAATTCGGGAATGATCCTGTGGAAAATAAGCTCGTCATAGTAGCCCATATCAGCAAGTCCGATAAAGTTTTCAACACCCTTTGCAGCCTGCTCGGGGAAAAGCTTGATCTTTATCTCGCCATAGTCCTTGACTGTGATAACAGCGATCTTTTCGCCGACCTGCGGAGGATCGAAGTTGTAGAATGTGCCTGCATCTGTGCTGCTTGATGCGCCGACCGATGCAGATGCCTGAGAACCCTCCTCAACGACGGGAGTTCCCTGACAGCCCGAAAAGATATAGCCTGCCATGATAGCAGCCATTCCGAGTGGAATAATTCTTGATCTCATATATGATACTCTCCTGTTTTCAAAAATAATAATTCAATGAGCAACAGTATTATTATACCATATATAAAGCGTTTGTCAAGCGTTGATTATTGCTTTTCGCCGAATTTCGGGGTATTGGCACGTTCGTAATGAACATTGATCTCCCTGTAAAATAACGGCGATGATGTTCATGTGTATAATTATAATATCACGGCTGTATACATATGTAATAATAAAAACCCATTGAATTATGGGGATCTCTCGCCGCAAAACCGCATATATCAAAGCTTTTGCGGCGATTTCTTCTCCATAATTCTAATGATTTTTATTATAAGCAGGTGATTTAGGGCTATATATCGGCGTGCGGCACACAATGCGGTGTGGAAATTCCATGGTGCGAAAAAAGCAAAGGTACGGTACGCAAAAAAGCTGCTGCAAACCGAATCAAGCTGTGAATTTTGCAAAGTGAAATTATCCGAAAAAGCCGGCAGCTTAAAAAACTGTCGGCTGATGATTCATATTAGGACGGGCTGCAGCTGTATGCCGTCAAGGGCGGCTGCGGCAGCTTCGGGGAGACGAGCAAAATCCGCCGCCGCCGAACATGGCTTATTGACATGATCGTCCTGCTTTATCGGGACAAAATAGAAATTCCGATAGTTCATGAGCGCACCTATATTTTTGGCGCTTCCTGCCAGTGCGTCATTCGTCGAAAGTGCTATCAGGACGGGGCGTGCGTTTCGGATGTGGCTTTTTACTGCCATTGCGACGGGGGAGTCGATTATACCCAAAGCAAGCTTTGCCAGTGTATTTCCCGTGCATGGAGAGATGATAAGCAGGTCGAACATCCGCTTCGGACCTATGGGCTCGGCGGCGGTTATCGTGGAGATTATGTCCTTGCCGCACAGCTCGGTGAGGTATTTTCTGTGGCTTTCCGCCGTTCCGAAGCGGGTGTCTAAGCTGTATGCGTTGTATGACATGATAGGCGTGACATCTGCGCCGAGTTCTATGAGCTTTTCGAGCTGTTCAAAGGATTTTCTGAATGTGCAGAACGAGCCGCAGACTGCATAGCCTATCTTTATGCCGTCAAATCTTTCTCTCGTCAAGAATTTTCGCCCCTTTCTTCAAGTATATTGTTTATGGCGGACGCTATCATTTCTCCCGATGTGACAGGTGCGGTTTTTCCGGGGAGAGAAAGCGCCCATATCGTTTTAACGCCCGATCTTCCCGCTGCATCAAAGTCAACGCCGCCCGGCTTCGATGCGAGGTCGATCAGCAGGCAGCCGCTTTTGAGCATTCCAAGACGTTTTTCGTCGAATATCATAGCGGGGACAGTGTTGAAAACTATGCTGAACTGCGGCAGTAAGCTGTCTGTTTTAGCTATATGTACGGCACGGCAGCCGAATATCTCAGCCCATGCGAGGTCGGAATATTTTCTGGCTGTGACGGTGACATGAGCGCCCATTCCCGTGAGTATCCGTATAAGTACCTTCGAGATGCGTCCCATTCCCGTGATGAGTATTTCCTGACCGAAGATCGTTTCGGCAAGCTCCTCCATAGCTATCTGGACTGCTCCCTCTGCGGTCGGGACGGCGTTCATGACGGACAATTCCTCTCTGTCAAGATAGTCGATCACTGTCAGACCTGCCGATTCATACATACTGCGGACGCTTTCCGATATCTTTCCTCCGAACACCGTGCCGTTTTCCTTTACGGCGGTCACGAGTCCCGAAAGGGGTATGCTGTTTCTTCCGTAGGGGCAGTTCACCATCACGCCGTCATTTGAAACGGGGATAGGCAGCACGATGAAGTCGGTGCGGCTGTGAAGCGAAACGAGGCTGTCAACGGTCATTACGGGAGAGTCGGGTATCATGTTTTTATCGAAGCCAAGGGCGTAAACTTTATTTTTTTCGGCAAGCTTGCG
>USNJ01000134.1 GCA_900556055.1 uncultured Ruminococcus sp. | reverse complement strand
CCCGACGCAAAGAGCGTTCCGATAATCGCCATGACTGCCGATGCATTTGCCGAGGATGTAAAAAAGGCACATAATGCAGGCATGAACGAACATATCGCAAAACCGCTCGATATAGCCAGACTTATCGCTGTTCTGAAGGAATGGCTGCCGAAAAAATAATGAAGATCCGTGCATAAGTGATATTTCATTTCATGTGCGGATCTTTCTTTGTCTGTACGTATTGACTTTTTTCGGAAAATATAGTATCATATTAAACGGAACATTTTGAGAGGGAGAGTGAGTAAATGGTATTTACAGCTGATATCGGAAACACCGTTATCGCAATATCAGGCATCACAGACGGAAAAATACAGTTTTCCTTCCGCCTTGCTTCCGAGCTGCATAAAACATCCGACCAGTATGCGGCGGAAATTTCTGCTGTCATGAAGCTTCACGGATTTGATGTCTCATGCATAGACGGCGCTGCGGTATCATCTGTCGTTCCGCCGCTCATTCCTGTTTTCAAAGCCGCATGCGAACTGCTTTTCGGGTGCAGGACCGTCATTGTCGGGCCAGGTGTAAAAACCGGACTGAACATCAAGATCGACGATCCCGCAATGCTTGGAGCGGATCTTGTCTGCGGTGCAGTAGCTGCGCTGAAAAAGTACCCTATGCCATGCATAATTTTCAATCTCGGCACAGCTGTTACCATATCCGTACTCGATAAAAACGGCTGCTTTCTCGGCGGCTCGATATTCCCGGGAATACGTGTATCTCTGAATGCACTTTCCGATTCTGCCGCCCAGCTTCCGCGGATAAACACGGAAATTCGGGGCACAGTAAAGACGATATGCTCGAACAGCGTTGACTCTATGAAGTCGGGAATTATCCTCGGTACGGCATCCATGATAGACGGAATGACGGTCAGATGCAGAGAATCTCTCGGTGAGAACGGTGCCTCGGCAAGCGTTGTCATAACGGGGGAAATGGCGGATATCATCGCCCCGCACTGCCGTGAAAGCGTCAATGTCGATCCCGAACTTTTAAGCACGGGGCTTTACAGCATCTACATGAAAAACAGATGATCCCCCGAAATGTTCCGTAAGCGCTGTATCTGCGCCTAAGGCAGAACGGCAGCAAGGAGGATTTATTATGTCAGTAAACAAAACCCAGAACTCGCAGAAAACTCTCAATCTCGTTGCAATGGCAATGCTTATCGCCATTGAGATCGTGCTGGTGGTCACAAACCTTGGATTTATCCTTGTACCGCCCATTTCGATAACGATACTTCATATCCCCGTTATCATCGGTGCGATAATCCTTGGCTGGAAGGGCGGACTTGTAATGGGAACAAGCTTCGGACTTCTCTCCATGATAAATGCGACATTCAGAGGAACATCTCCCGCAGACCTCGCATTTTCGCCGTTTTACAGCGGAAATCCCGTCGGATCGCTTATCATGTGCGTAGGCTGCCGTATGCTTCTCGGATTTGCGGCAGGTATTCTGTTTGAGCTTCTTTCAAAGAAAATGAAAAGCACAACTCTCTCCGCTGTTATCGCAAGTTTTCTTGCAACACTTATCCATACAACAACGGTCATGAGCTGCCTCTGGCTGCTTTTCCCCGAATTTTCCCTTACATTCAAGGCTGTTCTCCAGACGATATTCGCTCTGAATTTCCTTGTTGAAGCAGGCGCAGCGGTCATCTTCGCCGCAGCATTTGCAAAGGTCATTCCGATGCTGAGAAAAAAATTCGGATAATCATTTCAATATAAATAAAAACCGCACGGCGAAGTCCCCCGAAGCTTCGCCGTGCGGTTTTTTACATTTTGGCTTTCATGTCTGCAAGACGTTCAAGCGCCGCATTGAGCGTTTCGTTTTTCTTCGCAAAATGCAGACGGATATAACGGTTCTCAGGCTCCTTGAAAAAGCTCGAACCGGGAACTGCGCCCACTCCGACTCTTTCGGCAAGCTTTTCGCAGAAATCAAGATCGCTTTCATAGCCATACTCGGAAATGTCCAGAAGAACGTAATATGCGCCCTCGGGAACGGTATGCGGTATCTTCAGCGCATCAAGTCCGCTCAGAAGAAGCTCACGCTTTTCCGTGTACTTGTTCTGAAGCTCCTCATAATATTCATCTCCGAAATTCAGTCCGACAACTGCCGTCTCCTGAAGCGGTGCGGCTGCTCCGACTGTAAGAAAATCATGCACCTTCTTTACCGTCTCGATAACATTTTTCGGTGCGATGACATATCCCAGACGCCAGCCTGTTATCGAATATGTTTTGGAGAGCGAACCGCAGGAAATGGTTCTCTCCCACATATCGGGCAGTGCCGCAAAATATGTATGCTTATGCGGCTTATACAGGATATGCTCGTAAACCTCGTCTGTGATGACAAAGGTATCATACTTCTTGGCAAGTCCCGCAATTACCATAAGCTCGTCATATGTGAACACCTTTCCGCACGGGTTCGATGGATTGCAGAGGATAAGTGCTTTCGGCTTCTGCCTGAATGCGTCCTCCAGCACATCCGCATCAAAACGGAAGGTCGGCGGGATAAGCGGCACATAAATAGGCTCTGCACCCGACAGTATCGTATCTGCGCCGTAATTTTCATAGAAAGGCGAGAAAACTATCACCTTGTCCCCCGGATTTGTGACGGACATCATCGCAGCCATCATGGCTTCGGTGCTGCCGCAGGTAACGACGATCTCACCGTTCGGATCTATCTTCCGACCCATGAAATGCTCGGTCTTTTTCGCCAGCGCATCACGGAAATTCTGTGCGCCCCATGTTATTGAATACTGATGAAAATTCTCCTTTGCAACCTCCGCAAGACGGTCGGTTATCTCCTTCGGCGGATCAAAATCGGGAAATCCCTGAGAAAGATTTACTGCATTATACTGATTTGAGATTCTCGTCATACGGCGTATAACGGAATCGGTAAAGCCTCTTGTTCTTGATGAAAGCTGCGGCATCGTCGTCACTCCTTTAAAATAAACGGGGGATCGATTTAGAATTTGATCCCCGAAGTTATTATATCATGCTCAGATAGAATATTCAAGCTTTCTTTCGTCGATTATTCTTCTTGACTTATGCTCGGAACGTGTGTTGAGTCCGCCGTCAGCATGGACCCTTACCTCGTAAGGCTTAACGCCGATCCTTGCCTTCAGTGCTGCGGAAACCTCAGCAGCGACCTGCTCATCAGCAGCTGTATTGCCCTCGCTCTTTTCGATCTCAACGGAATATTTGCAGGTGAAATCCTTCTCGAAAATTCTGATAAGATACTCGCCTGTGATACCCTTTACCTCACGGATAACAGCTTCGATATCGCTCGGGAATACATTAACGGCGGATACGATGAACATATCGTCCTTACGTCCGTTGATGTGGATCCTGCCGTGTGTGCGTCCGCATGAGCAGGGTGTGTTGTCGATCCAGCCGATATCACCGGAACGGAAACGGATCATGGGTCTTGCCTTCTTGCGGAGCGTTGTGTAAACAAGCTCACCTACCGAACCTGCGGGAAGAACCTCGCCTGTGTGGATATCAACAGTCTCAACAAGTATCTGATCTTCGCAGATATGCAGACCGTCCTTAGCATCGCACATTGCAGCGCAAGCACCGAAAATATCGGATAATCCGTAAAAATCGTAAAGCTCTGCACCCCAGAGATCTTCGATAGCCTTTCGTGTTGTGTCGATAGAACCGCCAAGCTCACCCGCAACGATGATCTTTCTGATCGAGAGATCCTTCTTGGGATCAATGCCGCTCTTCTTAGCCTTTTCACCGAGCTGCCATGCATAGGAAGGGCTGGTCCAAAGGATAGTTGGCTGATATGTTTTCAGAATGTACAGCAGTCTTTCGCTGGGAAGTGTGCCGCCCCAGATGCAGAGTGCGCCGAGATTCTGTGCGCCGATAACATCGGGTCCGCCGACATAAAGAGAGAAGTTCAGGGCATGAACATATCTGTCGTTGGGTCTCATTCCGATCTGCCAGAACCAGCGTGATTCCGTGTCCTGGAACTCATCGAAATCCTGCTTTGTGAACGGGCTCATTGTAGGCACGCCGGTCGAGCCTGTCGATGTTGAGATGAAAACAACATCCTCTTCGGGAACTGCGCAAAGCTCGCCGAGGAAGGAACCTACGCCCTGTGTTTCACGCTCGGTCTGCTTGTTGATGAACGGGAATTTTGCAATATCATCAAGTGACTTTATATCCTCGGGCTTAACGCCTGCTTCATCGAACGAACGCTTGTAATAAGGTGCATTCTCGTAAGAAAACTTCACCATTTCCTTGAGTCTTTCAAGCTGAAGCTTTTCAAGCTCGGGACGGCTGAGAGTTTCAATTTCTTCATTCCAATATTTTTTCTCGCTCATTTTCTATTCCTCCAACTTCATTTTACGTTCCACTGAGAACGTATCCTGTTCCACTTTTTATCTCTTGATTCGGTGATGACCGCTATATCCTCATCAGTCAGATGCCTGAATCTTCCCTGCTTTCTGAGATATGCCGATACATCGGTAAATTCCTTGGGATCATGTGTCAGCGTAAATTCGCCGTTTTCATATTCCGCAAGATACCACAGACCGCAGTCTACTATCTCTCTTGCAATATCGACCGTTTCATTGACCGCAACGCCCCAGCCTGTGGGACATGGTGCAATAACGTGGATATATTTCGTGCCCTTTATCCCGGACGCTTTCTTTACCTTGTTCAGAAAATCCGTCATATATCCGACAGTTGCTGTTGCGGCATATGGTATGTCATGCGCCGCCGCTATCTCGAACATATTCTTCTTCGGACGGATATTTCCCCTTACGTTGTGACCTGCGGGAGTGGTCGTTGTCTTTGCGCCGAACGGTGTCAGACCGCTTTTCTGTATTCCCGTGTTCATGTATGCTTCGTTGTCGTAGCATATGTAGATGATGTTGTCGTTGCGGTCGATAGCACCGGAAAGAGCCTGTATTCCGATATCCGCCGTACCTCCGTCACCCGCAAATCCGACAGCCGTGAAATCCGTCCTGCCCTTTGCCCTCAGACCCGCCTCGATGCCCGTAAGCATGGACGCAGTTCCCGCAAATGTCGAAATTATCGCATTGTTTGAGAAGCAAAGCTGCGGGAAATTGAATCCTACCGCCGACATACAGCCGGCGGGAAGAACAGCTACCGAATTCTGTCCGAGAACTTTGAGAACGTTTCTGACTGCTAAGCTTCCGCCGCAGCCTGCACACGCCTTGTGTCCGTAAAAATATTCTTCCTTGTCAAGATTTCTTGCGTTCACGCTCATTGCTGTCCCCCTCCGATCCCGATAAAATTCAGCTTTTCTCCGCCGTTTTTCATGTGTTCGTATATTCCGAGGATATCCTCGCGGGAAATGTTTCTTCCGCTGAGTCCGCCGATAAAATTGTAAGTCGGAACTGTGCTGCCGTTCTTATGCAGAGCGGAATTCACATTTGTATAAACCGTGCCTTCGTTTCCGAATGAGATATCCTTTTCGAGAACTGCGATCGCCTTTGCGTTTTTCACAGCCTCAGCGATCTCCTTTTCGGGGAACGGTCTGAGGTATCTCAGTCTGAGAACACCTGCCTTTACTCCTCGTTCTCTCAGACTGTCAGCCGTTTCTCTGCATAATCCCGAAATGCTTCCGAGGGTGATGATAACGTAATCCGCATCATCGGTTTTGTATTTCTCAAC
>USNJ01000133.1 GCA_900556055.1 uncultured Ruminococcus sp. | reverse complement strand
CCGCAGAATGTTCAGCTGGCAGTCCTTGTTGACAGGGGACACAGGGAGCTTCCCATAAGAGCGGATTATGTCGGCAAGAATGTTCCGACTTCGAGGGAAGAGGCGGTCGTTGTCATGGTAAAGGAATGTGACGGCTGCGATCAGGTCATTATCGAAAAGTGAGCGAAAGGAGAATGAAATGAGTTCACTGCTGCTTAAAAATGCTGTGCCGTGCGGAAAGGATCATCCGTGCGATATCATGATCGAGGAGGGCTTCATTACAGCCGTTGAAAAGGCGGGTACTGCGGAGTTTTCCGCTGACAGAACGATCGACTGTGAAGGAATGACGGCTTTCCCCGGACTGTTTGATATGCACGTTCATTTCCGTGATCCCGGATATACCTATAAGGAGGATATATTCACGGGTGCTGCTGCTGCGCTGGCTGGCGGAGTTACGGGCGTTGTCTGCATGCCGAACACAAATCCTGTTATTGATAATGCGGGAGTTGTTTCGTATATCATGGACAAGGCGAGAGATACGGGGCTGAAGATATACCCTGCGGCATGCATTTCTGCGGGAATGCACGGCGGCGAACTCACTGATTTCGATGAGCTTAGAAAAGCGGGCGTAAAGGTCATTTCCGATGACGGACGGCCTGTCAAAAATGCCGAGCTTATGCGTCAGGCGCTTGAAAAGTCGGGCGGATATGATCTCCTATGCGCATCTCACTGCGAGGATCTCGACATAATCAAGGGCGGCATCATAAATAAGGGAAAGGCTTCCGAGGCACTCGGCGTAAAGGGCATGGACAGGGCATCTGAGGACAGCATTACTGCAAGAGAGATAATGCTTGCTGCTTCCTGCGATGCACGTATCCATATCTGCCATGTATCCACAAAGGGCAGCATGGGCATAATCAGGGCGGCAAAGCAGATGGGCATAAAGGTCACCTGCGAAACTTGTCCGCACTATTTCATGTATACGGACGACAAGGTAATGACGAGAGATGCGGATTACAGAATGAATCCTCCGCTGAGAACTCCCGATGATATAAAGGCGGTGCTTGACGGTGTTCTTGACGGCACTGTTGACTGCATCGTTACCGACCATGCGCCGCATGCTGCTGAGGAAAAGGCTGACTTTGAAAAGGCACCGAACGGTGTTGTAGGTCTGGAAACATCTCTGGCGGCGGCACTTACGGTGCTTCATCATGAAAAGGGTGTTTCGCTTGAAAGGATCGCTGAGCTTATGGCTGTAAATCCCAGAAAGCTCCTCGGCATCGAGCAGGTCTTTATCGGAGCGGGATCAAGGGCTGATATCTGCATCGCCGACATCAACAGGGAATGGACGGTTGATCCCGAAAAGCTCCATTCCAAGTCAAAGAACACTGTATTTAAGGGAGAACATTTCCGCGGAAAGGTAATGTATACCATATCCGACGGAGTTATAAGATATACCTGCGAAGATTGAAAAGGAGAGTAAGCTATGTCACTGGACAGACTTATGGAAAAAATCGTTGAGACCCAGAATCCTACCGTTGTAGGACTCGACCCCAAGCTGGATTACGTTCCCGAATATATCAGGAACGAGGCATTCAGCGAGGACGGATATACGCTCAAAGCGGCAGGAAAGGCTCTTTTCCGCTTTAACAAGGGCATAATTGACGCTATCTGCGATATTGTCCCTGCGATCAAGCCGCAGGCCGCATATTACGAAATGTACGGATATTACGGAGTTAAGGCTCTTGCTAAGACTATCGAATATGCAAAAAGCAAGGGCATTTATGTAATTACCGACGGAAAAAGAAATGATATCGGCGCAACTATGGAGGCATATACAAACGCTCATCTCGGAACCGTAAAGGTCGGAGACAGAGTGCTTGAACCCTTCGGCGCAGATGCCCTTACCGTAAACGGCTATCTCGGATCGGACGGAATCGAGCCGCTTCTCGAAGCATGCCGCATATACGACAAGGGTATATTTGTGCTTGTCAAGACATCCAACAAGTCATCGGGCGAGCTTCAGGACAGGCTCATCGACGGCAAGCCCGTTTATGAGATCATGGGCGAGATGTGCGAGAAGTGGGGAGAAACAGCTCCGGGTGCTTACGGCTATACATCAGTAGGTGCGGTAGTCGGTGCGACATATCCCGAACAGCTCAAGGAAATGAGAGAAAAGCTTCCTCACACATTCTTCCTCGTTCCCGGCTACGGTGCTCAGGGCGGCGGTGCAGAGGGTGTCGCAAAGGCATTTGACAAGAACGGCAGAGGTGCGATAGTGAATTCGTCCAGAGCTGTTATGTGTGCATATAAAAAGGAAGAATGCGATGAAAAGGAATATGCGGCAGCTGCTCTCAGAGAGTGTGTACGCATGAAGAATGACATCGTTTCTCATATCAGGTAACTTATCTGCAATTGCTCAGAAAGGAATGATTATATAAAATGTCTCTGTTTAATCTCGGTGATAAGGCTTATGTCATGCTGGAGGACGGCAGGATCTTCGAGGGATATTCCTTCGGTGCCAAGGGAACTTCGTTCGGCGAGATCGTATTTACCACAAGTATGACCGCTTATGAGGAAACTCTCACAGACCCCAGCTACTTCGGTCAGATCGTTACGCAGACTTTTCCGCTTATCGGAAATTACGGCGTGAACGACAGCGATTACGAGTCCGCAGGCTCTGTTGTCAGCGGATATATCGTAAGAGAATGGTGCAACGCTCCTTCTAACTTCAGATGCGAGGGAAATATTGATGATTTCCTGAAAAAGCACAATATCATAGGTATCCATTCCATCGACACAAGATGTCTTACAAGAATTATCCGTGAGCACGGCGTTATGAACGGCGTTATCACAACGGAAAATGTTTATGAGAAGAAGGATGAATTTCTGAAGAAGATCAAGGAATTCTCTATCGTGAACGCTGTCAAGTCCGTTACATGTAAGGAAATTCAGGAGTACAAGGCCGAAAATCCCATTTATAATGTAGTTCTTTTCGATTTCGGATATAAGTACAATATCCGCAGAGAGCTGCTGAAAAGAGGATGTAATGTCACGGTAGTTCCCGCAGGCACAGCTCCCGAAAAGATCAAGGAACTGAATCCAGACGGGATCATGCTTTCAAACGGCCCGGGAGATCCTTCGGAAAATACAGAGATAATCGCAAACCTCAGAGAGCTTGTAAAGTATAAGATACCTACATTCGGCATCTGCCTCGGACATCAGCTGATGGCGCTTGCAAACGGCGCAAAGACAGAAAAGCTGAAATACGGTCACAGAGGTGCAAACCAGCCTGTTGACGATATCCGTCTTGACAGGACATTCGTTACTTCACAGAACCACGGATATGCAGTTATTTCCGACAGCATTGATCCGGCGGTAGGCGAGGTATCCCACAAGAATTCCAATGACCAGACCTGCGAGGGCGTGCGCTATAAGAATTTCCCATGCTTTACGGTGCAGTTCCACCCGGAGGCTTGCGGAGGTCCGCTCGATACGTCATATCTTTTCGATGAGTTCATTGATTTAATCAAAGCAGATAAGGAGGCAAAATAAGATGCCGCTTCGTTCAGATATTAAAAAAGTTCTCGTTATCGGTTCGGGTCCTATCATTATCGGTCAGGCTGCCGAATTCGACTATGCAGGTACTCAGGCATGCCGTGCTCTGAAGCAGGAGGGACTTGAAGTCGTTCTTATAAACTCCAACCCTGCTACTATCATGACCGATAAGGCTATGGCGGATAAGGTATACATCGAGCCGCTTACACTTGATGTTGTAAAGAAGATCATAGAGATCGAAAAGCCTGACAGCGTTCTTTCAACTCTCGGCGGTCAGACAGGTCTGACACTTTCCATGCAGCTTGCGGAGGAAGGCTTCCTTGATTCTCATAATGTCAAGCTTCTCGGCGCAAATCCCGAAACTATCCACAAGGCTGAGGACAGACAGGCATTCAAGGACACGATGGAAAAGATTGGCGAGCCTGTTATTCCCTCAAAGGTTGTTGAGGACGTTGAATCAGCTGTTGAATTTGCCAAGGTCATCACATACCCTGTTATCGTCCGTCCTGCATTCACACTCGGCGGAACAGGCG
Source organism: uncultured Ruminococcus sp. (assembly GCA_900556055.1). Classification (GTDB taxonomy): domain Bacteria; phylum Bacillota; class Clostridia; order Oscillospirales; family Ruminococcaceae; genus UMGS1889. The sequence goes on along the minus strand of USNJ01000133.1, from coordinate 1,616 downwards.
GCGGTATCGCATATAACGAGGAAGAGCTCAGAGATATCGCTACAAACGGTCTGAGACTTTCTCCTATCACTCAGATACTTGTTGAAAAGTGCATAAGCGGCTGGAAGGAGATCGAGTTCGAGGTAATCAGAGACAGAAAGGGAAATGTTATCACCGTCTGCTCAATGGAAAACTTCGACCCCGTAGGCGTTCATACCGGCGACAGTATCGTTATCGCTCCTGCCGTAACACTTACGGATAAGGAATATCAGATGCTCCGTACAGCTGCTCTGAATATCATTTCCGAGCTGAAGGTAGAGGGCGGATGCAACTGTCAGTTTGCTCTGCACCCGACATCATTTGAATATGCGGTAATTGAGGTAAATCCCCGTGTAAGCCGTTCTTCCGCACTCGCTTCCAAGGCTACCGGATATCCTATCGCAAAGGTTGCAACAAGGATCGCTATCGGATATACTCTCGATGAGATCGTAAATCAGGTAACAGGCAAGACATATGCATGCTTCGAGCCTGCTCTTGACTATGTTGTTGTAAAGTTCCCGAAGTGGCCTTTTGATAAATTCGTTTATGCAAAGCGTACTCTCGGCACACAGATGATGGCAACAGGTGAGGTCATGGCTATCGGAACATCGTTCGAGCAGGCTATGATGAAGGCTGTACGTTCCATTGAGCTTGGACTGGATTCCATGAACCTGAAAAAGCTTGCAAAGCTGTCTGACGAGGAGATCAAGGACAGGATCAAAAATGTCGATGATGAGAGATCGTTCGTTGTATTCGAGGCTCTCAAGAGAGGCATCTCGATCGACTATATCCACGATATCACAAAGATCGACAAGTGGTTCCTTTCAAAGCTCAATAACCTTGTTGAACTGGAAAAATATCTTGCGGACGGCGAGCTGACCGAAGATAAATACGATCTCGCAAAGAGATACGGCTATCTCGACAGCACCATTGAGCGCATCAGCGGACAGAAATGCCCCAAGCACAAGAAGGCTGTATTCAAGATGGTTGATACCTGTGCAGGCGAGTTCAAGGCTGAAACACCTTACTTCTATTCAACATATGACGATGAGAATGAGGCAAAGCAGTTTATCGAAAGAACCGACAAGGGCAAGAAAAAGGTCATTGTTTTCGGTTCGGGTCCTATCAGAATCGGTCAGGGCATCGAGTTCGACTACTGCTCCGTTCACTGCGTATGGACGCTGAAAGAAGAGGGCTGCGAGGCGATAATCTGCAACAATAACCCCGAGACTGTATCCACCGACTTCGACACCGGCGACAGACTGTACTTCGACCCGCTCACCAAGGAGGACGTTGAAGCGCTCATCGCCACCGAGAAGCCCTATGGCGTTGTAGTTCAGTTCGGCGGACAGACGGCGATCAAGCTTATAAAGCACCTCACACAGCTCGGCGTGCGCATTCTGGGCACCTCCGCGGCTGACGTTGACGCGGCAGAGGACAGGGAGCTGTTCGACGAGCTGCTTGAAAAGTGCGGCATTCCGCGCCCGAAGGGAGAAACCGTGTTCACGACCGAGCAGGCGCTGAAGGCTGCCGCGGATCTCGGCTACCCCGTACTTCTGCGCCCGAGCTACGTTCTCGGCGGGCAGAACATGATAATC
>USNJ01000132.1 GCA_900556055.1 uncultured Ruminococcus sp. | reverse complement strand
CCGCGCATAGGCACTAAGGTGGTGCCGTCTTTAAGCACGGGAGCTTGGTCTAAATAGAGAACTTCGCCATTTACGGAGACGCTAATGAAATCGTCTGGAGTAGAGGCCAAAGCGGGGCAAGCGAAAGCTAAAGAAATGGCTGCAGCGGCTAAGGCACGGGAGAATTTGTTCATAAAAACCTCCAAAGGAGATGTACTTTGGTATTTAAAGAAAAATCGGTTCTCGTCTTTTATGGAGAAATTGGTGACTTCCTCCAAGCTAATCTAAAGAGAATATTTAGGTTTTTGTTTCTCAATTGAAGCAAAAAAAAATAACAAACAAAAAAGCCCTCACGCTCCGAAAAGGAACATTAGGGCTTATTGGCTGAGGCGCTAGGATTCGAACCTAGGGAATGGCGGCTCCAAAGGCCGCTGCCTTACCGCTTGGCTATACCCCAAAATGCAGCGAAGCAACAGCCATCTGCCAACTTCTGCATCAAATACCTCATTTGACGACGTTAGTTATTATATCACAATGAAAAAGAAAATGCAAGTCCCGAAAGCCACTTTCAGAACATTGCACAAAATCACATATAAAATTATATTAATATTCAATAAAAATGTCTGTCAGATATCCGGCTGACAGACATTTTCCGTTATAAATCAGAGCATTTTCTTCAGATACATACCCGTATACGACTTTTCGCAGGCTGCGATCTCCTCGGGAGTACCGCATTTTATGAGAGTTCCGCCGCCGCTTCCGCCCTCGGGACCAAGGTCAATGACATAATCCGAAACCTTTATGACATCAAGGTTGTGTTCGATGACAAGGACGGTATTTCCCGTATCAGCAAGTGCCTGAAGCACCTCGATAAGCTTCTGGACATCATAGGAATGAAGTCCCGTCGTAGGCTCGTCTAGGATATAGAACGTCCTGCCTGTCGAACGCTTTGAAAGCTCCGTTGCAAGCTTTACACGCTGTGCTTCGCCGCCGGAAAGCGTGGTTGCGGGCTGTCCGATCTTGATATAGCCGAGTCCGACATCACGCAGGGTGTTGAGCTTGCGGGCGATCTTCGGGATATTTGCAAAAAATTCCGCACCCTCATCTACCGTCATTTCGAGAACATCGTATATGCTCTTGCCCTTATACCTGACTTCAAGAGTTTCACGGTTATACCGCTTACCCTTGCAGACCTCGCACGGAACATAAATATCGGGCAGAAAATGCATTTCGATCTTGATGATTCCGTCGCCCTCGCACGCCTCACAGCGTCCGCCCTTGGTATTGAACGAAAATCTTCCGGATGTATAGCCCTTCATCTTAGCGTCATTTGTCTGCGCAAAAACATCTCTTATATCATTGAAAACGCCTGTATATGTCGCAGGATTGGAGCGAGGTGTTCTTCCGATAGGCGACTGATCGATAGCAATGACCTTATCGAGATACTCAAGTCCCTCCATATCGCGGAATTTTCCCGGACGTATCTTCGCACGGTTCAGTCTTCCGGCGAGATTTTTGTAGATGATCTCGTTGACAAGTGAAGATTTGCCCGAACCCGAAACACCCGTGACGCAGGTAAATGTGCCGAGCGGAACGGATACGTCGATGTTTTTGAGGTTATTCTCCTCCGCTCCCCTGACCGTCAGAAAATTGCCGTTTCCCGCACGTCTTTTTTCGGGGACAGCTATCTTTCGCTTTCCGCTCAGGAACTGTCCTGTTATAGATCTATCGCATTTCAGGATATCTTCATATGTTCCCGAAAAGATTATCTCGCCGCCGTGTACACCCGCATAAGGTCCGACATCTACGATATAATCCGCCGCACGCATCGTATCCTCATCATGCTCAACTACGATCAGCGTATTTCCGAGATCACGCAGACGCTTCATCGTGCCGATAAGCTTATCATTATCACGCTGATGAAGTCCGATGCTCGGCTCATCGAGTATATACAGCACACCGACAAGCGATGATCCGATCTGCGTTGCAAGGCGTATTCTCTGGCTTTCGCCGCCCGACAGCGTTGCCGCCGCTCTTGAAAGCGTGAGATAGTTCAGTCCGACGCTTGAAAGGAAGCCGAGGCGTGACCTTATCTCCTTGATGATCCTTTCGGCGATAAATGCGTCACGTTCGGAAAGCTCCAGTCCGTCAAAAAATTCCAGACATTCCGATACGGATTTTCTGCAAAGCTCACTGATATTTATTCCGCCGACAGTGACCGACAGACTCTCCTTTTTAAGACGTTCGCCGTGACATTCGGGGCAAAGCACCTCGCTCATGCATTCCCTGATCTCGTCCTTGGACCATTCGCTGTTTGATTCCCTGTATCGGCGTTCGAGATTGTTGATTATTCCCTCGAATTCAGCGGAATATGTTCCCCCGCCGAACTCATTTCTGCGATGGAGAGTCAGCTTCTCACCCTTTGTACCGTAGAGGAAAATATCCATGACCTCTGCGGGAAGATCCTTTACAGGCGTATCGAGAGATACATTATATTTATCGGCGATCGCACGGTAATACATCATCGCTATCGACGTGTCATCAAGCGAATTCCAGCCGCTTGCCTTGATCGCACCCTGACGTATCGAGAGATCCCTGTTGGGGACGATCAGATCGGGATCGACCTTTGAGAACACTCCAAGTCCCGTACATTTCGGACACGCACCGAACGGATTGTTGAACGAAAACATTCTCGGAGTAAGCTCCTCGATCGAGATATTATGTTCGGGACATGCATAGCTCTGCGAAAAAAGCATCTCCTCACCGTCGATAACATCCACGATAAGCATGCCGCCAGACACATTCGATGCCGTTTCGATACTGTCCGTTAAACGGGACAATATCTCAGGCTTGATAACAAGTCTGTCAACAACTATCTCGATATTGTGCTTCTTGTTTTTTTCAAGCTTTATTTCCTCGGAAAGATCGTAGATTATTCCGTCGCAGCGCACACGGACATATCCCGAACGCTTTGCTGCGTCCAGCTCTTTGACATGCTCGCCCTTTCTTCCCCTGACAACAGGCGCAAGCAGCTGTATTCTTGTTCCCTGCGGCAGCTGCATTATTTTATCAACGATCTGATCGACAGTCTGCTGACGTATCTCCCTGCCGCAGACGGGACAGTGCGGAACACCCACTCTTGCATAAAGCAGACGCAGATAGTCGTATATCTCCGTGACCGTGCCGACAGTCGAACGGGGGTTTTTCGAGGTCGTTTTCTGATCTATCGAAATAGCGGGAGAAAGTCCCTCAATGCTGTCAACATCAGGCTTTTCCATCTGTCCGAGAAACATTCTCGCATATGACGAAAGGCTTTCCATATAACGGCGCTGACCGTCAGCGTAAATAGTATCAAACGCAAGCGAAGATTTTCCCGAGCCTGAAAGACCCGTCATAACGATAAGCTTGTCCCTCGGCAGCTCAACGTCAACGTTTTTCAGGTTATGCTCTCTTGCGCCCTTGATGATGATCTTATCCCTTGCCATAAAAATCCCTTTCTGAACATTCTTTCCTTTTCTTTGAAAACGTTTGTTTCGTAAATCTCATATGCTAATTATACTATATACAATTTTAATTGTCAAGAACGAATTTCAGGTTTTTATGGATAATTTTTCAGCGATATATCCGAGGATATATTCGATAAAATAAAGATAATTATTGACGGAATATCACATTTATGTTATACTGCTTTTAAGTAAAATAGCATTTCATAAAAAAAGACCCGCAGATATCTGCGGATCCGAAAAGACTGTGTTATCCTGCGGAAACGGCTGTAAAATACGCACTGAATCCGAAAACTATGCCGACCACCAGCACGATCATGAGGCTCATAGCCAGCGGAGATGTGCCGCCCTTTGAAGAAAGCGTGTTTCTGAGATACTGCGGAGGTGTGTTCTTTCTGATCTTCGGGACAGCTTTCAGCACCTTGCGGTAGTAAAGCCAGTTTGCCAGACAGCATGTGCCCATCATAAATGCGATGCTGAGGACCGAGAACATAGCCGAAAGTATCTGAAATGCCACACTCATAGTATCAAACCGTGAAGCGATATCCGAAAGAAATCCGAGATATACCGTCTTGCTTGCGCCCATGGCGATATAATCGGGGATATTCAGGAAAAATCTCATGAAAAGGCAGAATATCGCAGGCAGGAACATCTTTCTGTTTGCAAAATACAGCTCGGGAGCGACCATAGCCGCAAGATTGAAGCTGAGTTTTCTTCCCGTCAGCTTGAAATGCTTGAAAACAGGCAGATAATACTGCGTATTCGAGCCGATATAATCAGCCATTTCACAGACTCTTGTATCTCCGAATTTCTCATTGGGATCGTATCCGCAGAGAGGATCGGAATAATTTATCATAAATGCCGCAAGATCTGAGCCGCTGAGATTCCCCGTCATATCATCGGGATCTGTTCCGGGACGTGAATATTCCTCGTCCTTCACCTGCGATGCAATTCCGAGAGGGTGTCCGCAGCGTGTGCAGAACGGCGCTCTTTCATCGTTTTCCCCGCCGCATACAGGGCATATCACCTTTCCGTCGCCTGTGTGGACATATCCGTCAGCCGCCTTGACATCGGAATGCCAGCTGCCGCCGTTTGCGTGAAGTTCGGTGTTTATGCACTTTCCTTCCTTTTCATAGCATTCTCTGTGATACGGTGTTCCGCATTCGGGGCATACTACGATATCGTCGCCGTCCTTGAACACCTGTCCGCAGGAAATGCATTTTGCTCCTTTATAATCAGCCATATCAATGACCATTCCTTTCAATCATCGGATAAATTATTATATCACATCTTTCCGACATATTCAATAGTATATTTTTTATAATTTCACTTTGCGGAATGAGAAGCCTTTTTTGCTGACCGCCGCAATGTGATATCTGCGGCATTTTTTCATATGTAACCGATGTTCAGCCCTGCCGCAGTGTGTCCGTCACGGGGATATACTGCCCCCGCTGCTTTATTTATTGTATACCTTGATTGTGTTCATTCGCTGAAAATCTCCTGAATATTTCCGAAAATCACAAAAAAATTTTAAAAATCACCATAAATATTCCCCTTTTCGTTCGTATCTATAATGAAAGCGAGGTGAAAAACTTGAACGACAGACAGTTTGAAGACTGCATCGAACGCATATTATGCGGCGAAAGATCGGGTCTGAAGGACATTTACGAGGAATATGGCAGGCTTATCTACGGCACGGTCATGAATGTTGTAAAGTCTCCTCACGATGCCGAGGACGTAACTTCTGACTTCTTTATCCGGCTATGGTCGATAGCCGATACATATGCAGGCGGCAAAGGTCACAGGCGATGGCTGACTGTCATTGCCCGGAATATGGCGATAGATTTTCTCAGGCGAAAAAGCCGTGAGCTTCCCGCCGACGATGATGACGAAAGCTGTCTGAATGAAACACCGTCAGGCGAAAAGCTTGAAGAAAGCATCACCGAAAAGGTATCTCTTTCCGAAGCGCTGAATATCCTCGAAGATACGGAAAGAGAGATAATACATCTGAAATTCGCCGCAGAACTCACCTTTGCGGAAATAGCGAAAATACTGAAAAAACCGCAGGGCACAGTTTCATGGAAATACCGAAAAGCAATAGAAAAACTAAGGAGGTGCATACCCGATGAAAGATTCATTTGAGAAGAAGCTTAAAACCGAATATCTTAACGGGCTTTCACTAGCTTGCGGAACACTTCATCGTCAATACGATTGAAACCAATCCTATCAAAAATGCGGTCCAAT
>USNJ01000131.1 GCA_900556055.1 uncultured Ruminococcus sp. | reverse complement strand
GATCAGGCACTGTTATCAGAATGATATCACCGTTTTTTATCGGAAAGCTGCTTTTGCTTATGAGCTTTCCGTTTACGGAAACTGCCTCATCTTTTATAAGCTTTTGAAGTCCTGAGCGTGACAGACCACTTTCATTTTCCTCAGCACACACCCATTTGTCTATACGCTGAGTTTCCTCTATATCGGCGGGAATAAATTCAAGCGTTTCCATCTGAGCTGTCCCCGCTTTCGGAAGCATTTTTATCGGCTTTTCCTCTGCCTTCGATAAACAGCATATAAACAAGATAAAGTATCACGCCGCATACAACAAGGATATCTGCAAAGTTAAATATTGCAAAACGGAACATTCTGACTTCAAAATAGTCCACAACGTAGCCGATCCTTATCCTGTCGATCAGATTGCCTATTCCTCCGGCGATCACCATGGTTAAGCTGGTAACAGCAAGAGGATGACGTTCCTTCATTCTTATCAGATAAACAGAGATAGCGATTATCATGATGCCTGTCAGCCCGATAAGCAGCCATTTCTGACCGCTGAAGCTTGAAAATGCCGCTCCTCTGTTTTCGCAGTAGCTGAGTCCGAGAACATCAAAGTCACCGAACTTTATAAAATCCTTCGGTCCCTGACCCTGCAGATATTTTACTGCCAGAAATTTAAAAAGCTGGTCAGCACCTATCAGCAGGGCAATTACCGCAATAATTATAAAAACCATAAACTTCCTTTGTTCGCCGCATTTGCAGCAGACATTATATTTTCGCTATCTCGGAAGCACAGCGCTTGCAAAGTGTGGGATGCTCAGCATTTTCGCCGACTGTTTCGGAATAGCACCAGCAGCGCTCGCACTTATTTCCGGCAGCCTTCTCTACGCTGAATGATACATCTCCGTCAATTCCCTCGGCCTTGAATTCACCGTCAGTATTGTTCTGAACATCAACAGCAGATACGATGAACACAGCAGGAAGGATGTCAGCAAATGCATTGATCTTATCGAACATAGCCTTATCAGCAATGTGAAGTGTGACCTTTGCTTCAAGAGATGCACCGATAAACTTTTCTGCACGCTTGAGTTCAAGTGCCTTTGTGACGCTTGCTCTCAGATCGTAGATAAGTTCCCACTTAGCCTTGAATTCATCGGATACCGAAACATCAACAGGCTCAGGCATCTTATTAAGCAGAATGCTTTCCTTATCATCGGAAGATGAATGAGGCATATACTTCCAGATCTCCTCGGAAGTGAATGCAAGGATAGGAGCAAGCATTCTGGAAACTGCGCTCAGAATTGTATACATTGCAGTCTGTGCAGCACGTCTGTCCTTAGACTTTTCAGCTGTGCAGTAAAGTCTGTCCTTGATTATATCAAGATAGAAGCTTGACATATCAACAATGCAGAAATTGTGGATGCTGTGAAGCACGATATGGAAATCAAATGCATCATAAGCAGCCTTTACCTTTTCGATAAGCTGATTAAGACGGAGCAGAGCCCACTTGTCAATCTCATGCAGCTCACTTACGGGAACGCTGTCCTTATCGGGATCAAATCCGCTCTTGTTTGAGAGGTTTCCAAGCATAAATCTTGCTGTGTTTCTGATTTTCTTGTACATATCTGAAAGCTGAGCAAGGATCTCCTTGGAAATTCTTATATCCGAATGATAATCGGAAGATGCGGTCCACAGTCTGAGGATATCAGCACCGTATTTATCGTAGATCTCGTTAGGATCGATACCGTTTCCGAGAGACTTATGCATAGCTCTGCCCTGACCGTCAACTACCCAGCCGTGTGTGCAGACAGCTTTGTAAGGAGCGCGTCCCTTGTAAACAACTGAGGTCAGCAGTGAGGACTGGAACCAGCCTCTGTACTGGTCTGCACCTTCAAGATACAGATCAGCAGGTGAATGAAGATTATCATATTCATCAAGCACGGATGTATGTGAAACGCCGCTGTCGAACCATACGTCCATGATGTCATATTCCTTTGTGAATTCGGTGCAGCCGCACTCACACTTTGTATCTGCGGGAATGAAATCCTTGAGATCCTCAGTATACCAAGCATCGGAACCCTTTGCACGGAACAGATCGGAAATAGCATCTATTGTTTCGTCTGTGATGATAGGCTTATGGCAATCCTTACAGTAGATAACAGGGATAGGAACACCCCATGTTCTCTGACGGGAGATACACCAGTCACTTCTGTCTCTTACCATGCCCTTGATTCTGTCCTCGCCCCATGAAGGTATCCACTGAACAGATTCGATAGCCTTTACAGCTTCGTCCTTGAATCCGTTTACCGAACAGAACCACTGCTCTGTTGCACGGTAGATGATAGGACTGTTGCAGCGCCAGCAGTGAGGATACTGATGGACGATCTTTTCCATAGCCAGAAGTGCGTGTTCTTCTTCGAGGCGCTTTGCGATAGCCTTGTTAGCTTCATTGGTATCCATGCCCTCGAATTCGCCTGCTTCAGCCGTCTGTTTGCCCTTTGAATCTACGCATACGATGATTCCGATATCATCATACTTCTTGCAGACCTCAAAGTCCTCAACACCGTAACCGGGAGCAGTATGAACGCAGCCTGTACCGCTTTCAAGAGTAACGTGATCGCCGACAATAACAGGCGACGGACGGTCATAAAGAGGATGCTTTGTCTGGATATGTTCAAGTTCGCTTCCTCTGAAGCAGCCTATTGTTTCATATTCTTCAATGCCTGCTGTCTTCATAACTGAAGGAACGAGCTCAGCAGCCATTACATAATATTCGCCGTTAGCCTTTACAAGTGTGTAGTCATAATCAGGACCTACGCAGATAGCAAGGTTGCCGGGGATAGTCCATGTTGTTGTTGTCCAGATAACAAAATAAACATCCTTCAGATCAAGTCCGAGAGAAGCAAAAACGCCCTTGTCATCTGTTACATTGAACTTAACAAAGATAGAGTTGCAGGGATCGTTTGAGTATTCGATCTCAGCCTCGGCAAGAGCTGTATTACAATCGGGGCACCAGTAAACAGGCTTGAGTCCCTTGTACATATAGCCGTCCTTAGCCATTTTACCGAATACTTTTACCTGGCGAGCCTCATATTCGGGACGAAGTGTCAGGTAAGGATTATCATAATCACCAAGGCATCCGAGACGCTTGAACTGAGCCATCTGATTCTTAACATGAGTCATAGCAAACTCTTTGCAGTGCTTTCTCAGTTCAACAGGAGGAATAGCACCGTTTTCAACGCCGATAGCCTTCATAGCCTTCAGCTCGATCGGCAGACCATGTGTATCCCAACCGGGAACATACGGTGAGCAAAAGCCGCTCATATTCTTATATTTAACGATAATATCCTTGAGGACCTTGTTAAGAGCAGTTCCGAGATGGATACTTCCGTTAGCATACGGAGGTCCGTCATGAAGAATATATTCGGGCAGACCCTTGTTCTTTTCGATCATCTTGTAATAAAGACGGTTCTTATCCCACTCCTCCTGCATTACAGGTTCTTTCTGAGGAAGATTACCTCTCATCGAAAAACCTGTTTCGGGAAGATTTATGGTGTTGTTATAATCCTGAGACATTTCCTAACTCTCCTTAATGACACAATGGTCAGATAATATTACTTGGCAGAATCAGCTTCGCTGACCGGTGCATCCATAATCTTGGTCGCATCGTCATCAGCCGGTGTTTCTTCGACCTCTTCTGTTTCTTCATCATAATCGGGCATTTCAGTGATCTTAGCAAGATGATCTCTGTACATATCAAGCAGACCCGCCTTAAAATCAGAAACCTCCTGCTTCATCTTTGCAAGACAGAGCTTCTCCTTTTCAATATCTACCTTTGTAGAGCCTATAATACGGTCAGCCTGATAATTTGCATCAGCAATGATCTTCTTTGCTGTTTCCTCTGCTTCCGCAATAACGAGTCTTCCCTGCTTCTGAGCACCGAGAAGAGCGTCTTTGAGCGCATCCTCGTCATTCTTGTATTCACGGATTTTTTCGACAAGGATCTCTATCTTCTTGTCAGTCTCTTCCTTTTCCTTTTGAAGCTGAGAAATGGTCAGGGCAGCCTCACGCAGTATGTCATCGACCTCTTCAGGCTTATAGCCGAAAGTCGCTTTATCAAACTGCTTGCTTGTAATTTCCTTTGCGCTTATCATAAAATAGCCCTCTTTTCTATTATATTTTATATCATACATATTTAGCAAGTATGATATGGATCCTGCCTTTTCTTGTTTCCCCGCCGATCTCCCTGACAATAAACTTTCCGCTTCCTCTAACAGATATTATATCTCCCTCAGATATCCTGCTGTCATTATCGGTAACTGTCCGATAATTGACCGCAACACGTTCGCCTTTTAAAGCAGCTGATGCTTTTTCACGGCTGACATTCATCGCCAAAGCGGCAATGCAGTCAAGTCTCATCGAAGAAACTGTTCCTGATATTTCCTGAAAACCTTCTTTTCTGATGATGTCGGGTCTGTCGATAACGGATGATGACACTCCGATCCTGCCGATCTTGACTATCCCCTCCGCATCGCCGGCAACGGTATTGCACACCATTACCTCCGCTTTTCCTTCACCGATCAGAATATCGCCCGTCATTTCACGCTTTATCCTCAGCGACATGAGTGCGCCTAAAATATCTCTGTGAGACAGCTCATCAGATTTCCTGAAACAGTATTTTACACAGCAAATCGGGAAATCAGATTCATCAGGTTCGGAATACTCAGGGAAAAATCCGACAGCCGTTCTTTCAGCATTTTCATATCCGCCGAAAAACGCATATCCGTCAGCCTTGATAAGTGACAGCAGTTCTTCGCAGACAACTCTTCTGCGCATATCCATAAAAGATGAAAATGTCGGAGAACGTCTCTTTTCACACAGTTCATAAAGATCTATGATATGCCGTGCAAATATCCTTTCATCATCGTCCGCAAGGCTTTTAAGAAACTTTTCGGGAACGATCATCTGTCAAAGAATACGCCGTTATTTTCAAGCTCGCCCACAAGATCTTCGCCCACAAATCCTACATTGTAGGGAGTAATGATAAATGTGTTGTTTGCGATAGGCTTGATATTTCCGCCGTTAGCGTATGCAACACCGCCGAGAAAGTCAATGATCCTTCTTGTGACATCAGGTGTAGTTGACTCAAGATTAAGTACAACAGTCTTTTTGTCGTTAAGATGATCGGCGATCTGCTTTGTATCGGAGTACTTTTCAGGCTTAACAAGAATTACCTGAAGCTGAGCTGTTGCTGTGATATTTATAGAACGGTTGACCTTATCGTCATTTGCCTTTCTGCTGCTGCGAGTATCCCTGCTGTCATCATATTCCTCATAATCATCTCTGTCGTCGTAATCGTCACCTACAGCAAATGCACCCTTGATTGTATCCAGAAATCCCATAATTAATTCCTCCACATTATTTTCTGGCTCCGAAAAGCCTTGTTCCTATTCTGACAACATTTGAACCGTATTTTATCGCAAGCGGATAGTCATGAGACATTCCCATGGATAAAACGGACATACTTATATTATCTATGTTTTTGTCCCGAATGTCAATAAAAAGTTCCTGCATTTTGCAAAAAAATTTTTCACAATCGCCCTTTGGAGGGATCGTCATCAAACCTTTTACTGAAATATTTTTATATTGTGAAATTTCGCACAACAAATCATAGATATTCTCAGGAGATATTCCGCTTTTGGACTCTTCCCCTCCGATATTTACTTCACAGAGTATCGGCATGACCTTTCC
>USNJ01000130.1 GCA_900556055.1 uncultured Ruminococcus sp. | reverse complement strand
TTATAATTGAAGCGTTATTTCTTAAAATGATTTTTGATTCATTATCATAAAGATGATTTATTGATACTTTATTGTTGTCACGTTGTAACAAAATCTCCTCAACGGTGCTTTTTATTAAAATCAATTTTTCTTTTATTACATGATCTTTTTGTAAAATTGCTTCATAACGATATTCAAGTTCATCAGAATCTGTAAATTCCACATAAAATTCTGAAGGTTCATTTTTCTCTTCCTTTCTTATGCTGTTATTTCGGCAAATGACGCTCTTATTGCATCTGCAAGTGCGGTCGGCGACACTTCGATGGATGTGCCTATCCGTCCGCCGCTGATGAAAAATGTTTCAAGCTTTTCTGCGGAAATGTCAATGACCGTTTTGAACTGCTTTTTCATTCCAATCGGGCTGCAGCCGCCTCTGACATATCCCGTAACAGCCGTTATATCCTTGACTGGGATAAGCTCGACCGATTTTTCGCCTGCCGCCTTTGCAGCCTTTTTCATGTCAAGCTCCGCATCGACAGGGATAACAAAAACAAAATGTCCGCCGCTTTTGCCGAGTGTCACGAGTGTTTTGTATGACAATTCAAGAGGAGTTCCGCTTATCTCGGTAGCCTGAACGCCGTCGATGAATTCGCCCACTTCGTATATCTTGAATTTGTATGGTATCTTTTTTGTATCGAGAAATCTCATTGCGTTTGTCTTTACTTCTTTGGACATTTCACATATCTCCTTTCGGAATAATATAAACATTATATCACAAATGCCGAAAACTTGCAACGGAGTTTGTAATCAAAGTGTAAACTAATAGGTGTTGAAATGTTACATCTTTTATGATAAAATTATAAACAGCAGAGGGATAAAAAAGGAAATAAAACTATTGCCCGAAAGGAATTTGATATTTATGAAATGCAAAAAAATTATTGCGGCGCTGCTTGCGGCATCTGTGGTCTTTTCGGCGGCAGGCTGTTCTTCATCTGAGAAAGCAGATGAAAACACAGCTGAAAATACCTCATCCGAAACATCGTCGGAAACTCATTCCGGCATTTCGGAAACTGCTGAAGCTTTCTCAGAAAATGTCGAAGCCGAAAACATCGACTGGGAAAAGGAACGGGAATTCCTGAAGGATAACTTCCCGACATTCGACGGCTCGACATCGGCTATTCCGCTTGAAGCTGCATATCGGCAGAAAATATTCGGCATATCCGAAGATGAAGCTACCGAACAGGTCCACCACAACAAGACCCATGTTGCATTCGCAAATTTCATGGACGGAAAGACAGATATCGTTCTGACCGTTCCGCTGACCGATGAGCAGCAGAAGGAAGCAGACGAAAAGGGCGCAGTTATGACACCTGTTGCAAAGGAAGGCTTTGTATTCTGCGTCAATAAAAACAATCCTGTTGACAGCCTGACCGAACAGCAGATCAAGGACATCTACTCCGGCAAGATCACAAACTGGAAGGACGTAGGCGGCGAAGATATGGAGATACTTGCATATCAGCGCAATAAGGATTCGGGCAGCCAGACTCTTATGGACAAATTCATGGGCGACACTCCGCTTATGGACGCACCCCAGGAGCTTATCCCCGGAATGATGGGCGAACTTATGGATGCTATCGCTATTTACGACAATTCCGCAGGTGCTATCGGCTATTCCGTATATTCATATGCCGCACAGATGTATATCAACACTACTGATGTTAAATTCATCAAGGTAAACGGCGTTGAACCGACAAAGGAAACAATGGAAAACGGAACATATCCCCTTCTTTCCGCAACATATGCCCTCTATGACGGAAATCTTCCCGAGGACAGCGCAGTTAAGCGCATGGTAAGATGGATGACATCTCCCGACGGACAGCAGGCTGCAAAGGACGCAGGCTATATTCCCGCTGTCGGCGAGATCACCGAAAATGCCGCACCTCTCTATCAGGCTCTCGGAACAGGCATGAAGCGTCCCGACAACTATGTTATGCCGAGCAGCTTCAAGGCTCTCGACAGTCTCTTCGATTCAAACGCTGTTGAGATCATACTCACCGATGAGCTGAACGAAAAGATAGCTTCGGGCGACTATGAAAGCACAGATATCTGGGACGATATCACACATTACAGGCTGGACGGAATATTCAATGGCGTTACATACAATGTGCGCATAAAAGATGAAGCTGTCCGCAATGCTGTCAATGAATGGCTGAATACAAATATCGCCGAAATGGAAAAAGAATTTGACAATTCGGAATACGGCAGCGGATATCTTTCTTATAAGCCTAACGATACGGAAGAATATGATTTCACAACTCCCATTTCCGTTATGGGAAAATGCGTAAACAATATCCTCTCGATCACGCTCACCGATTATTCGGGAGATGTTTCCAAGATAAGAACAGGCTGCTTTGATCTCAAAACAGGGAAAAAGCTTGAATTCTCCGACCTTTTCTTTGAGGGAACGGATTTCATGTCCGAAATAAACAGGCAGGCTGAACGTGAATACAATCAAAACCTCGCACTGTATTATTCCGACCCGACAAATCTCAATGAGGTTTTCTCAGGCATCAGAGGCACAGACCTGCTCTTTGATATCGAAACGCTTTATCTCTCCCCCGAAGATAATCCGTGGTACAGCTATATTGAATATTTCTATTACAGAAATGACGCAGGCAAAGATATGGTAATATATGCAGACAGCGATGTTGACGGCATTTTTGAGGACGATGTTGTTTACTCCGACGGATTTTTCGATGAATTCAGCTCAAACGGCAAATATGTAAACGTAAGTGACAAATACACATACACTCAGTTTGAAACTTCCGATTTTGCTGATGAAAAGACCCTCGAAAGCATCAACGAAAAAATCAAGAATGCCATCAGCAACGAACAGCTCTGCAATTCGTATTTTACTTCATACAAAGTGCATTATGCCGAATTTACGGAAGAAACGTCATTTGATGAATATGCAAATAACCATCAGCTTCAGGCAGACGGCATTATTTACGGCGATCTCTGCTATGCGGTCATGCTTTACGAAATAATGACCGACTCTGAAACCTTCTATTATAACCTTGATTCGGGCGAGCTTCTTGTTCCGTCCGATTTCCTGAAAGACGGCTGGGAAAGCGAAACTATCTGGGAATACAGCGAAACAGATTCAGACGGTGAATACATTACCGTTGGTGACTGCGATGCTCCCGATATTTCAAACATGGCTATATCCGGCCTGTCGTTCACATACCGATTCGATCCGAATGACAGCATCGACATCTGGTTTGCACCACTTGACAGCGAAGGCGACAGGACATACACCGCACACGTCCCCGCAGAATTCAGAAACTTCTGATATCCCATATAAATAAAATCGGTCACACGGAATGATTTCGTGTGACCGACTTTTTACAGCTGGATATAGTAAGGGCATATGTCCTCATATTCGCCGTTTTTAAGCAGAAAACCTTTCGGGATAACGCCAAGCTGTTTAAATCCGATGCGCTCATAAAGATGCCTTGCGTGGATATTCGTCGCAACAACAGCGTTGAACTGGAGTATCCTGAAACCATGCTTTCCGCCCTGCGCAATGCAGTCACGCACCAGCTTTTCGCCGATGTGAAGTCCCCTGCTTTCCGATGAAACAGCGTAGCTTGCGTTGGAGATATGTCCGCACCTGCCTATGTTGTTCGGATGGAGAATGTAAAGTCCCAGAACCTTTCCGCTCCCGCTGTCCTCGGCAACAGCAGTGTATGTCTGCGATGCAAAAAATTCGCTGCCGCTTTTTTCATCGAGAGTTTCCGTCTGCGGAAATGCAATTCCGTCAATGACAACTTCGTTCCATATCCCGATCATAGCGGGAATATCCCTTTCCTCATATTTTCTGATGATAATTTCAGACATTTTCAAGCCTCTTTTTATTGCTTTTTAAGCAGGATAACGCACTCAACATGCTCATCATTGTCCAAACAAATATCCATATTCTCCTCAATAATCGGGAGCTTGAATTTGATAGACTTTATCCAGTGACCGTTGGACTGACGTTCGTTATAAATCTGAATCTCGGAAACAAGTGCTTCAATGAGCTGTCGTTTTTCGGCATCATTCATTACAGCATATAGCCTTTCAAAACAGATCAGCACCTTGTAGATGTTGTCGCTTGTCAGCTTTTCCGCTTCAACAGACTGCTTTTTTACCCTTGCGGAAATAAGCTGATTTTCAATGTCCTCTATCTTATCATACATTTTATAAAGGCGATTGTCAAGGTCTGCTTTACGATTTATATAGTGTCGGTCATCGGGATCAAGGGAATCTATCTCTTCAATGATCTTCGACTTAACCGAATATGCTTGCCTTAGCTGCTTTTCATAGTTTGCAAGCTCCTGTTCAATAGCGGACGTATCGACCTGCGTATTGATCTTGTCCTGCATCATTGACGCAAATTTTGGATTGCGTACTAATTTAATTATAATCTCTGAAACAGAATTGTCAAGCAAATCTTCATTGATCTGCTTTTTGTAATCGCACTTATATCCACGATTCATATTTCGGTGCTTGCAGCCATAGTAGTAAAAATCTTTGTATTTAGTGCCGTCTTTCTTATGTTTAACGCTTTTGTTACCGTACATTCTAGCACCGCATACAGGACATTTCACAATGCCCGAAAGAAGATGAATTTTTGTATCTTTGCCTGTGTTCACACGTTCGTATTTCTTTGATTGTGCAAGAAGCTTTACTTGTGCCGACTGCCAGAGTTCTTCCGAAACGATAGGTTCATGGATTCCGTCTGCAAGTAGAAAGTTGTCCTGCTCCACAAGATGATAATCGTTTCTTGTTCCGTGTATTTTCTCTGTTTTTCTTCGGCCATAGGCGATCTTACCGCAATAGACGGGATTTTTCAATATCTTGCGGATAAGAGATGCATCAAAAAGCGGAGTTTTTCCATTCTGTCTGATGATCTTGTGAATACCGTGATCTTCAAGATATTTGGTGATCCCGTTTGCTCCCATATCGGTTTTTACATACTGATCAAAGATGATACGGATAGCCTCAGCTTCCTCATCGTTAATAATCAGCTCGCCGTTTACAAGCTTGTAGCCGTATGGAGCAAATCCACCGTTCCATTTGCCCTCACGGGCTTTCTGGATTCTGCCCTCCATGGTCTGCACACGGATATTTTCACGCTCAATTTCAGCCACAGCCGAAAGAACGGAAATCATCAGCTTTCCCGCATCCTTGGAGGAATCAATCCCGTCCTCCACACAGATTAGGTTAACGCCAAAGTCCTGCATGACCTGTAAGGTAGAAAGAACGTCTGCCGCATTTCTGCCAAAGCGCGAAAGCTTGAACACCAGCACATAGGACACGCCGTCTTTGCCGGACTTGATATCCTCCATCATGCGGTTAAATTCCAATCTGCCCTCGATGGACTTTCCAGATTTACCGGCATCCTCGTATTCACCGACAATTTCAAAGTCGTTGAACTCAGCATAGGCTTTCATTCTTGATTTCTGAGCATCCAAGGAGTAACCGTCTACCTGAACGGCAGTAGATACTCTCGTATAAATATATACTTTTGTTTTTTCTTTCATATCGCCATCCTCATTTGTGCCACAACTTGTGGCACAATTCAGCTTTCACCATCTGTTACTTTTTTCCGTCAGTTTTCTGTTCCAGCATCTTTATCGAATTTAAATAATCCTGTTCCACATCACTGAGCGTTTTAGCCTTATATTTTCGATATTCATCTGTGGCTTTATCCA
>USNJ01000129.1 GCA_900556055.1 uncultured Ruminococcus sp. | reverse complement strand
AAAGCTTCGCCGCCTGAAAAATCTCGGACTTGTTGTGATAGATTATCTCCAGCTGATGAATTCAAGCCGAAGGATAGACAACCGTGTAAATGAGATCTCGGACATAACAAGGCAGCTGAAGCTGATGGCTAAGGAGCTGAATGTTCCCGTTATCACGCTCTCACAGCTTTCACGAGCGGTCGAGTCACGTCCGGATCACCGTCCAGTACTATCCGACCTTCGTGAATCGGGATCTATCGAGCAGGATGCCGATATCGTTATGTTCCTCTACCGTGAGGGATATTACAACAAACAGGCTCCCGACCTGACGGTATCGGAATGTATCGTGTCGAAGAACCGTCACGGCGAAACAGGCACCGTAAAGCTGCGCTGGGACGGTCAGTACACGAAGTTCTCCTCCATCGAAAACAGGGGATATGAAGAGCCATGAATCCGTTTGTTAAAAAGGCTGCATTCACCATTGAAAAATACGGCATGATATCGGAAACGGACAATATTCTCTGCGGATTTTCGGGCGGGGCGGACAGCACTGCTATGCTGATCGCACTGAATGAGCTTTACTGCGGAAGGGTCACAGCCGTTCACATAAACCACAATCTCAGGGGCGAAGAAAGTGACGGCGATGAAAAATTCTGCCGCGAGCTTTGCGGAAAACGCAGTATTCCGATAGCTGTTTTTTCGGTAGATGTAAAAAAATATGCCGATGAAAAAAAGCTCGGCACAGAGGAAGCTGCAAGGAAGCTTCGTTACGAAGCGTTCAGAAAAGCGGGCGAAAGGCTTGGAAAATACGTTATCTGCACGGCTCACACCCTTTCGGATAATGCGGAAACGGTGATATTCAATCTGGCGAGGGGTACTGGTATCAGCGGTCTTTGCGGCATTCCGCCTGTCAGGGAAAATATCGTCCGTCCGCTGATCGAATGCACCAGGGAAGATGTTGAAAAATATCTCATGGACATCGGTCAGGATTATGTTACCGACAGCACAAATCTTTCCGATGATTATTCGAGAAACAAGATCAGGCACAATGTCATTCCCGTTCTGCGTGAGATAAACAGCGGCTTTTACGGCAGCATATCATCGCTGACGGAAACCTGTGCGGAGGACAGAAAATTTGCGGAAGAATGCCTTGCCGATGCATTGGCAGAGGGGAAAAAGATAGGCGAAATCCCCGAATATCTGCGTAAGATATATATCCGTGAAATGCTGCGTGAAAAGGATATCCCCGTGTCAGCAAAGCGTATTTCCGAGATCTGCGGGCTTATATCCCGTGGAGGCAGGTTACAGCTTTCGGGGGATATTTATGCGGTTTATCGGAATGATAAGCTTGAGATACTTGAAATGCCCTCTCCTGCGGAATATGATATCTGCTGCGAACTGAAGATCGGCGAAAATGATTTTGTCGGCGATAAAACGGTTACGGTAAGGTGTGTAACGGGTGAAAATTTGGCTATATGCTCAAATATTCAAAGTAAATTAACAAATAACATTTTAGATTGTGATAAAATACAAGGTAAGACATTTCTGCGGACAAGAAAAAATGGGGATAAGTTTCTGCCCGCAGGGAAGCGGCATACCCGCAGTCTGAAAAAATTTTTAAATGAATACAGACCGTCACTCAGTATAGGCGAAAGGAATACTGTCGTCTGCATAGAGGACAGCCTCGGCTTGATATGGGTAGAAAAACTGGGGGCAGCCGAACGTGTAAAAGCGGACGGCGGAACGGTTTCCGCATGGGAGATTGATGTTTATGAAAAAAGCTGATTACG
Source organism: uncultured Ruminococcus sp. (assembly GCA_900556055.1). GTDB lineage: Bacteria > Bacillota > Clostridia > Oscillospirales > Ruminococcaceae > UMGS1889. Next base: position 4,075 of record USNJ01000129.1, on the reverse strand, counting down.
GCGTAAAAAATATTCTTATTTCAGAGGAGCAGATCAGGGAGCGCATCAAAGAGATGGGCAGAGAAATGACCGAGCTCTATAAAAATTCAGAAAATAAGCTGCTCGTAATTACACTTCTTAAAGGCGGTGCGGTCTTTACTTCCGATTTTATCAGGAATATCGACCTTCAGCTCAGAGTTGAATTTATAAAGGCATCCAGCTATAAGGGTACAGAATCTACGGGCACTGTAAAGATAGATCTTCCCGAAAGCCTTAACAGTCTTGAAGGCTATGACGTGCTGATATCCGAGGATATCGCCGATACGGGCGTTACGCTTGCAAAGGTAGAGGATATTCTGCTTTCCAGAAATCCCGCAAGCTTAAAGTCCGCTGTTTTGCTGAATAAGCCGTCCAGACGGCGTTCTCCGTTCGTTCCGGATTATGTGGGATTTGAGATCCCCGACCTTTTCGTGGTCGGCTTCGGACTTGATTACTGTGAAAAATACAGAAATCTTCCATACATTGCCGAGATGGACGAAAATTATATCAATGAGGAGTGAATAATTTGTCACAGTACGGATCCAACAAAGGCGGCAGGGGTATTGCTATCTGGCTTACCATCGTGCTGCTGTTCCTTGTATCAATGGTCGCAGTTCTCAGAATGTCCGAAAAGGAAGTTTCCCAGTACACCTATTCGGAGATAATGCAGTATTTCGATAACTATCAGGTCAGCGCATATACGCTTGATCTCGGTACGGGCGAGCTGATAATGACTGTTGAGGGTCAGGATAAGCCCATCGTATACAATGCACCGAATGTTTCGGTTATCCTGAATGAGATTCAGGGCGACGGTGATAACTACCGTAAGGAGTATAACGAGCGCCACCCCGACGCACCTCTCAGCCAGGATTACTATAAGATCAGAGACAGATCATGGATAGTAAACGTTGTTCCTATGGTCATTCTCATTGCAATGACTATCGTTCTGTTCTTCTTTATGATGCGCCAGGCAGGCGGCGGAACAAAGATCAACAACTTCGGCAAGGCGAATATCAAAAATCAGGCAAGCACAAAGAAAACGCTGTTTTCCGATGTTGCGGGCGCAGATGAAGAAAAGCAGGAACTGGAGGAGATCGTTGATTTCCTTAAAAATCCTAAGAAGTACACAGATATAGGCGCAAGAATACCTAAGGGCGTTCTTCTTGAGGGCCCTCCGGGTACAGGTAAGACTCTGCTTGCACGTGCTGTTGCAGGTGAGGCCGGCGTTCCGTTTTTCCCGATCTCCGGTTCGGATTTCGTTGAGATGTTCGTCGGTGTCGGCGCATCCCGTGTAAGAGATCTGTTTGAAACAGCGAAGAAAAACGCACCTGCTATCGTATTTATTGATGAGATCGACGCAGTAGGACGTCACAGAGGCGCAGGTCTCGGCGGCGGACATGATGAGCGTGAGCAGACACTTAATCAGCTGCTCGTTGAAATGGACGGCTTCACAGGCAATGAGGGAATCATTGTTATGGCTGCTACAAACCGTAAGGATATCCTCGACCCCGCACTTCTCCGTCCGGGACGTTTTGACAGGCAGATCATGGTAAACTATCCCGACATCAAGGGACGTGAGGAGATACTCAAGATCCACACAAGAAACAAACCTCTTGCTCCCGATGTCAGCCTGAAAACCATCGCTCAGACCACTGCAGGATTTACGGGTGCTGAGCTTGAAAATCTCGCAAATGAGGCTGCACTTCTGGCAGCAAGAAATAACCGCAAGGCTATCACAAAGCAGGATATCGAAGAAGCTACCATCAAGGTAATTGCAGGTCCTGAGAAGAAGAGCCATGTTGTTACCGAGGACGAAAAGCGTCTTGTTGCTTATCATGAAGCGGGTCATGCAGTTGTGACTTACTATATGCCAACTCAGGATAAGGTTCACCAGGTAACTATAATCCCGAGAGGATCGGCAGGCGGTATGACTATCCATCTGCCCGAAAAGGAGCCATCTCTGCTGAATGTTACAGCTAAGAAGCTGAAGGAAGAGATCGTAGTCTGCATGGGCGGACGTGTTGCTGAGCAACTTATAATCGGCGAGGGTTCAGCGGGTGCGGTAAGCGACCTGCAGCGTTCGACAAAGCTTGCAAAGGCTATGATAACAAAGTACGGCTTCTCCGAAAAGCTTGGCCCTGTTGTATATGCGGACGATAATGACGAGCCTTTTGTCGGCATGGATTACGGCCATTCAAAGGGACGTTCGGAGAAGATCCAGTCCGAGATCGACAGCGAGGTACGTGCGATAATCGATGAGTGTTACGACAGAACTGTTGAAGTTCTGAAGGAGCATATCGATGATCTTCACAAGGTCGCTCAGTATCTTGTCCGTCACGAAAAGATCGACGGCAAGGATTTTGATATGCTCATGAAGGGCGAGCTTGTCGATGAAGAAGAGGTCGAGGTATCAGAGGAAAAGAAGTCTGATGAGATCGGTCAGAACGTTGATGTAACAGTCAGCGATGATACCGTAAAGGCTGAGGACGCAGAAATGTCCGAAGCTTCCGCAGAGGAAAAATCCGAAATCCCCGATGAAAACACATCTGAGGACGGCGGATCTGATTCTGACAATAAATAAACAGATATAAATTGAGCCGCTCCCGTTTTTTCGGGGGCGGCTTTTAATGTCTTCAGATAAGTTTCATTTCAGCGATCTTTTTGAAAAGCATCGGCTGGATCTCGGGATATGTCCAGCTTTCTGGAAGAGTATCGGTTATGACGATCTTTTCTATTTCGCTGTGAAGCTCCGTTTCAAAGACTTTTACGTCTGAAAAATACAGCATTCCGAAGGTTTCAAGGGATCGATTTGTCACAGAATAAACGCAGACAGGTCTGATCCGGTAGTCAACAGCACCTGTTTCTTCATAAAGCTCTCTTTTTGCGGCTGTCAGAATGTCCTCGCCGTTTTCACGGTGTCCGCCAGGGATCTCAAGCGTTGTGCGATTTTTGTGCTTGCAGAATACATATTTTCCGTTATGTACAGTGAAAATAACTGCAAATTTCAGAAGCTCATCTGAAACATTGTCATAAAATTTTACTATCATTTTTTTCTCCGATATTATTTTGCTGTATGGAAGAACAGCTGATGTCCTCCATACAGCAAAACCATTTTATTTTATAATAAAAACCATTAGAATTATGGAGAAGAAATCGCCACAAAAGCTTTGATATATGCGGTTTTGCGGTGAGAGATTCCCATAATTCAATGGGTTTTTAGTATTATGCTGAGGTCGATGCTTCTTACCTTATCTCTGACAGAAAGCACGAACGGGGGAGATACGGAAAGCTCGTCAATGCCCATTCTCAGCCATTTTTCCGTCAGCGAGGTATCGGCGGCAAGCTCTCCGCAGATGCCTATCCATTTGCCGTTTTCATGCGCCGATCTTGCGGCAAATGCGATAAGACGCATAACAGCCTCGTGATGCGGATCGCAGAAGCGCTCTATCTTTCGGTTTTGCCTGTCGGCTGCAAGGGTATACTGAACAAGGTCGTTCGTTCCGACGCTGAAAAAATCCACCATAGGTGCAAGCAGGTCGCTTATAACGGCAGCTGCGGGCGTTTCGATCATTATGCCGATCTCAATATTGTGCGAAAATTCAAGTCCCTCGTCTGCAAGCTCTTTTTTGACGCTTTCGATTATTTCCTTTATCTCCGTGACTTCGGAAACCGAGGTTATCATCGGGAACATTATCGCAAGATCGCCGTAGACTGAGGCACGGAAAAGCGCTCTCAGCTGTGTTCTGAATATATCCTGCCTGTCAAGACAAATGCGTATCGCGCGGTAACCCATGGCGGGGTTGTCCTCTTTGGGCAGGTCGAAGTAGCCGATCTGCTTGTCCGCGCCGATATCCAGTGTGCGGATGATGATCTCCCGGCCGTCCATGGCCTGCACGAGCTGCTTGTAGCTGGCAAACAGCTCGTCCTCCGTCGGATAGCTGCTGCGGCCGAGATAGAGGAACTCGCTCCGGAGCAGACCCACGCCCTCCGCGCCGCTCTGCTGCAGCAGCGGCAGATCGTCTGTCCCGGCGAGATTCGCGTACAGACGGATGGCGTG
>USNJ01000128.1 GCA_900556055.1 uncultured Ruminococcus sp. | reverse complement strand
GAGGATTTCGAGGTGTTCCGCAGGGTGGATATCATATCCGAAGCCGATGCATACGGAATGTCATATGATGAGGCGGCTGAGTACAGCTGCGGCAGGTTTGAAGAGGCGGGAGATCTTCTTATTATTGTGAATACGAAGTCGGCGGCGCTGGCTATGTATGAGCGGATAAGGGAGATGACAGATGCCGAGGTGATACATCTCAGCACAAATATGTGTCCCGAGCACAGGAGAAGAAAGATCTCCGAGATGAAGAAGCTTCTGGCAGACAAAAAGCCGCTGATATGTGTCACGACACAGCTTATTGAGGCGGGTGTTGACATATCGTTCAGGTGCGTGATACGTTCGCTTGCGGGACTTGACAATGCCGTGCAGGCGGCGGGACGATGCAACAGAAACGGTGAATCGGCTGAACCGTGCCGCACTTATATGATAAGGCTGAAAGAGGAAAATCTGGGCAGTCTGCGTGATATAAAGGATGCGCAGATGATACTTCAGAGCATGTTCGATGCGGATAAAAATGCTGACTGGCAGTCCGATGCTGTGATTTCGGACTATTTCAGGCGGCTTTATTCGATGGAATCGGGTAAGCTTTCATATCCGGTTAAGGACGGCATGCACGGCACAAGCCTGGTCGGACTGCTTTCGCTTGACAAGGACCGCTATGACATCAGTCCCAAAACGTCGGGCAGATTCAGTTCGCAGGCATTCAAAACTGCGGGAACGCTTTTCGAGGTAATAGACAGCCGCACTGCCGATGTTATTGTGCCGTACAATGATGATGCGGAAAAGCTGATAGACAGTCTCAGAAACGGCACTGCGGATATCGGAAAGGCACTCAGGACCGCACAGAAATACATGGTCGGCATTTACAGCAATGCTGAAAGGAAGCTTGGCGAAAACAACGGTATTTACCGCCTTGAATGTGGGGCGGTCATACTTGAAAAGAGGTTTTATGATGATGTGTTCGGCGTTAAGCTTGAGGGCGCAGAACAGGAAAATCTGATATTTTAAAGGAGGTCAATAACTATGGACAAGCCTAAATACCGCAATACCGTTGAGTTTGCGGTTTATGGAAAGAATGCGATGTTTTCAGACATTCTCACACGTCCGGGCGGAGAAAAATCAAGCTATCCGATCCCGACGTATGAGGGACTGAAGGGGGTGCTGCACAGCATCTACTGGAAGCCTACGATCGTTTGGATCATTGACAGTGTGCGCATCATAAATCCGATACGGACAGTCAGAAAGGGAATGCGTCCGATCAAAATGAGCGGCGGAAACGATCTTGCGTATTACACTTATCTTGATGATGTTTATTATCAGGTGCGGGCGCATTTTGAGTGGAACATGAACCGTCCCGAGCTTGAAAATGACCGCAATGAGAACAAGCATCACAATATAGCAAAGCGCATGATCGAAAGGGGCGGCAGGCGTGATATTTTCCTTGGAACACGTGAATGTCAGGGCTATGTTGAGCCGTGCGTTTTCGGTGAGGGTGCAGGCGCTTACGATCACTGCGGGACTATCCCTTACGGCATAATGTATCATGGCGTGACATATCCCGATGAAGCGGTTCTTGATGATGACAAGGGACTGCTGACGGTGCGGCTCTGGAATCCCGTGATGGAAAACGGAGTCATTGATTTTATCCGTCCCGAGGAATGTACCCGGAAGCGTCATATCAGGAAAATGCCAATGAAAAAATTCGGCACTGAATACGGCAACTTTACGGGACTTGAAGAGTTCGGCGGAGGTGATCTGATTGAGCTGGACTGATGAACTTATCGCAATATATGACTATAACTGCGGCAGAAAATTCAATGACGGCGAACCTCAGATGCTGCCCGTCGCACATTCAACGGCAAATGCGCAGATCGAAATGATCGTTGACGAAAACGGCGACTTCAAGGGTGCGAACGCTGTTGACAAGAGCGATGCGGTGACGGTGATACCGGCTACCGAGGATTCGGCAGCACGAAGCGGAAGCGGTGCGATCCCGATGCCGTTTGATGACAAGCTTGTGTATATTGCGGGAGATTACGGCAGATACACGGAGGGAAAGCGTTCCGAAAATGAAAGCTTTTTCCTTGCTTATATGAATCAGCTGCGCAAATGGTGCGAGAGTGAGCATGGAAACAAGGCTGTCAGGGCATGGTATGCGTATCTTGACAAGCGTACTGTCATGGCTGACCTTATAAAGGCAGGTGTTCTGAAAGCCGATCCTGCAAGCGGAAAGCTAGAAAAGGGTGCAAAGATAGCGGGAATTGCACAGGAGGATTCATTTGTCAGGATCATTTTTGACTGCGGAACGCCTGTAAAAACTTGGAACAGCGAGGAATGCAGACGTTACGGACTTGACATGGTGAATGATTTTATCGGGTTCAATGCAGGACTTATGGGCGGCGAACAGCTTTGCTATGCGACGGGAAAGATACTTCCCGCAACATACAAGCACCCGTCCAAAATCCGCAACAGCGGAGACAAGGCAAAGCTGTTTTCAACTAATGATGAATCCGGTTATACATACCGCGGACGTTTTTTGGACAAGGAAGAGGCTGTTTCAATAAGCTATGATTTTTCGCAGAAGCTGCATACCGTTCTGAGGTGGATAATACAGAAGCAGGGTACAAATTTCGGTGACATGACCATTGCTGTATGGGCAAGTCAGCTCCAGAATATCCCCAATCCGATGTCAAACGGATATGACGATGACGCTTTTGAAGATGAGAAAGAAATACCGACAACTGCGCCCATGTACATGGAGCTTATCAGAAAGTCGATTTTCGGTTACAGATCAAAGCTGAAGCCGAATACTAAGGTAATGCTTCTCGGCGTGGACGCTGCAACTACGGGACGAATGAATCTGTCGTTCTACTCGGAGCTTGAGGGCTCGGTATTTCTCGATAATATTGAAAAGTGGCATACAGATACAGCATGGTACCGCTTTAACGGCAAGCTGAAAAAGAAAGTTGTAAATTCATTCAGTGCATATGAAATACTGAAATATTCGCTTGGAAGTGAAAAGGGCAGGTTCATCGACTGCGACAAAAAGCTCATTGATGATAATATTCTGAGGATAGTTACATGCATCACCGAGAGAAGAAAGGTGCCGTCATTTTTCGTGAATGAACTTTGCAAAAAGGCATCAAATCCCATGTCATATCAGGAAAGATACAACCATACCGCAGTGCTTGAATGTGCCTGCGGAATGATACGCAAAAGCATAATAGATAGAGAAAATATTATTCAGGAGGGTGAATATCTTATGACATATGATCCAAACGAAAACGACAGAAGTTATCTTTACGGCTGTCTGCTTGCAGTAGCCGACAAGGCTGAAAGCGAGGCATTTGACGAGAAGGACAGAAATGTCAGACAGACAAATGCAAGGCGCTACTGGAACGCATTCGCACAGCGTCCTTATCAGACGTGGGGTGTGATCTTTGCAAATCTCAATCCGTACTTTGACAAGCTCGGAAAGGCTCAGGTCAAGTACCGCCGCAGGATAAACGATATCCTTGACAAGATGGACAAAAGTACCTTTGAAAATGACAGCAGGCTTGACAATCTTTATCTGCTCGGTTACAGCCATTACACAAACAAAATGTTCGATGAAGATATCAGAGTAAACAGGGAGGACTAATAACATGGAAGCTTTACAGAACAAGATCGACTTTGCGCTCATTATCACAGCAACAAATGCAAATCCCAACGGCGATCCGCTGAACGGAAACCGCCCCAGACAGGACATTGACGGACATGGTGAGATATCCGATGTATGCATAAAGAGAAAGCTCCGCAACCGCCTTCAGGACATGGGCGAGAAGATATTCGTTCAGTCGGACGACAGATGCGATGACGGAATAGGAAGTCTGCATGACAGGGTAAAGGCAAACAAGACACTGACAGATCTCAGCAAGGGCAAGAGCACAAACAGAGATGAATTTGCAAAGGCTGCATGTGCGGAATGGATAGATGTGCGCAGCTTCGGTCAGGTATTTGCATTCAAGGACGATGCGGTATCGGTCGGCGTAAGAGGACCTGTTTCGATCCAGCAGGCTGTCAGTGTATCTCCCGTTGACGTTATAAGCATGCAGATCACAAAGAGCGTAAACAGCGAGAGCGGCAAGGAGGGCAAGGCTTCCGATACAATGGGAACAAAGCACAGAGTTGCTTTCGGACTTTATGTTGTAAACGGCAGCATAAACTGCCAGCTCGCCGAAAAGACAGGATTTACCGAAGAGGACGCAGAGAAGATCAAGCAGGCGCTGCTGACCCTGTTCGAGAATGATTCTTCATCCGCACGTCCCGACGGAAGCATGGAAGTATGCAGACTTTACTGGTGGAAGCACAGCTGCAAGACTCCGAAATATTCCTCGGCTAAGGTGCACAGACTGCTTTCGGTCAAGCTTAAAGATGACGTAAAGCGTCCTGCAAGCATTGAAGATTATGACATAGTTCTTAACAGTCTTGACGGCCTTGATGTTGAAAAATACGAGGATCTGACTTGATATACAGCGAAGATGAATACCTGCTGCTTTCGGGGATACAGCATTTTGCTTTCTGCCGAAGGCAGTGGGCACTTATACACATCGAACAGCAGTGGGCTGAAAATTACCGCACTGTTGACGGAAATATCATGCATGAACGTGTGCATGATGCGGGCTTTCATGAAAAGCGGGGAGATACGATAATCACCCGTGCAATGGCGGTCTCATCGGCAAGGCTCGGTCTGTCGGGCGAATGTGATGCAGTTGAGCTGAAACGCTCCGATGACGGTATTGAGATATTCGGGCTTGAGGGGAAATATTCCGTAATGCCTGTTGAATATAAGCGCGGTGAGCCTAAGGATGACGACTGCGATATCGACCCGGAGCAGGTAGAACCCTTCGTTCAACCCGGCGATATCTGGCTGCTGGGCAGGCATCGGATGATGTGCGGCGATTCCACCAGTGAAGCGGACGTGGAGCGTCTCATGGACGGCGACAAGGCCAATCTCGTCGTGACAGACCCGCCCTATAACGTGGCCTACGAGAGCGCGGATGGAAAGAAGATCCAGAACGACAGCATGGCGGACGGGCAGTTCTATGAATTCCTGCTGGCGGCGTTCCGCAACATGGCCGCACATATGGCTGAGGGCGGCAGCGCCTATATTTTCCACGCGGACACGGAAGGGCTGAACTTCCGGCGCGCGTTTAAGGAAGCCGGTTTTCATATCAGCGGCGTGTGCATCTGGGTGAAGAATTCGCTGGTGCTGGGCAGAAGCCCCTATCAGTGGCAGCATGAGCCGGTACTGTTCGGCTGGCTGCCCAACGGGAAGCACCGCTGGTTCGCGGATCGCAAGCAGTCCACCATCTGGAACTTCGATAAGCCCAAGCGCAGCAAGGAACACCCCACCATGAAGCCCATTCCGCTGCTGGCGTACCCCATTAAGAACAGCTCCGCGCCCAACAGCATCGTGCTGGATCTGTTCGGCGGCAGCGGCAGCACGCTCATGGCCTGCGAACAGACCGACCGCATCTGCCGAACCATGGAGCTGGATCCGAAGTACGCCACAGCCATAGTAATGAGGTTCGCAAACGAGTATGGAACGGAGAATATCCGGCTGCTGCGGAACGGAGAGGAACTGCCCTATGACGCGGTTGTTCCGCTGAACGGTGAACACGAATAAGCAAATTGATCTAAAGACGTGGAAAGGAGGCGATTCTCATGGCGATGGCAGGAAGAAAGCCGAAGCCCACGGCGCTGAAGGTGCTGGAAGGCGACCGGGGCAAGGGGCGGCGGCCGCTCAACGAGCATGAGCCCGTCCCGCCCAAAGGCGGCGTAAAGTGCCCGTCGTGGCTGCTCCCCGAGGCGAAAAAAGAATGGAAGCGGCTGGCGGCTTCGC
>USNJ01000127.1 GCA_900556055.1 uncultured Ruminococcus sp. | reverse complement strand
CACAAACAGCTAAATGGAGGGTAATACAGCCTATGAATACAAAGACTAAGTTAAATGAAGCAGCTAAGGATCTTGGCGTTTCAAATCAGGAACTGATCGATCTGATCGAAAAGGAAATGAAGGTCGTTAAGAAGCCTACTGCTGTTATGACAACAGAGGAAATGACATTCGTTCTCGAATACTATTCACAGAAAAATCAGGTGAAGGATTTCAACTCCTATTTTGATTCCAGAAATCAGCCGAAGCAGGAGAAAAAGCCTGAGCCTAAGAAGGCAGATAAGAAGCCTGCTCCCAAGAAGGATAACGTCCGCAGGGACAGCAAGCCCGCTGACAATAAGCCTGCTCAGCAGCCTGCACAGCAGAAGCCTGCCGCTAAGGAGCAGAAGCCCCAGGATAAGCCCCAGACTCAGGATAACAGAAAAAATCCTGTACAGAATAATAAGGCAGCCGAACAGAAGTCTGCTCAGCAGTCACAGGTGCAGAAGTTCAATCAGCAGATCAACAAATCTCAGGAGCAGAAGAACAAGCAGCCTGTTCACGACAAGAACAAGCAGCCTGAGAAGAAGGAACAGCAGCCCCAGAAGCAGAAGCTTAATATCAATGCTGCTGCATCATCGGCTCCCGTTCAGGTAACAAGAACCGTCGATACAAGAGGAAGCTATGTTGAACTTGACAAGTATAACGAAAAGTATGACAACATCGCTACTACTCAGTCAGGCGGCGGAAGAAACAAGGATAACTATTCCAAGAAGCAGAAGATCACACAGAAATCTGCTCAGAGAAACAAGCAGCAGTATTCCAACAAGCGTGAAACTGAGGCTGAGAAGCTCAAGCGTCTTGAACTTGAGCGTGCAAGAAAGCAGCAGCTCAAAGTTCTTATCCCCGATGAGATCGTTGTTTCCGAGCTTGCTTCCCGTCTGAAGGTAACTGCAACAGAAGTTATCAAGCAGCTGATGAAGCTCGGTGAGATGTGCACTATAAATCAGACGATCGACTTTGATACAGCATCTCTCGTTGCCGAAGAGCTTGGCGCAAAGGTTGAGAAGGAAGTTATCGTTACTATCGAGGAGCGTCTTATCGATGATTCCGATGATGACGGCGCAGGCGTTGAAAGAGCTCCTGTTGTCGTTGTTATGGGACACGTTGACCATGGTAAGACATCTCTGCTCGATAAGATCCGTCATGCGAATGTTACTGCATCCGAGGCAGGCGGTATCACTCAGCACATCGGTGCTTACAGAGTAAACTGCAAGGGCAAGGAGATCACATTCCTCGATACTCCGGGACATGAGGCATTCACGGCAATGAGAGCAAGAGGTGCTTCCGTAACGGATATCGCGATCCTCGTTGTTGCCGCAGACGATGGTATCATGCCGCAGACGGTTGAGGCTATCAACCACGCAAAGGCAGCAAATGTTCAGATCATCGTTGCTATCAATAAGATAGACAAGGAAGGCGCAAATCCCGACAGGGTTAAGCAGGAGCTTACCGAACACGGACTCGTTATCGAGGAATGGGGCGGCGATGTTATCTGCGTTCCCGTTTCCGCTAAGACCGGCGAGGGCATCGAAGAGCTGCTTGAAAACGTACTTCTCGTTGCAGAGGTTCAGGAGCTTAAGGCTAACCCGAACAGACTTGCAAAGGGTACTGTCATCGAGGCAAGACTTGACAAGGGAAGAGGTCCTGTCGCAACACTTCTCGTTCAGAACGGTACACTTAAAACAGGCGATATAATCATCGCAGGAACAGCCGTAGGACGTGTAAGAGTCATGACAAACGACAAGGGACAGACCGTTAAGACAGCAGGTCCTTCCTATCCTGTTGAGATCACGGGACTTGCTGAAGTTCCCGCAGCAGGCGACACATTCAATGCTGTTGAAGATGAGCGTCTTGCAAGAGAGCTGGTCGAGCAGAGAAAGCACGAAGCAAAGCAGGAGCAGTTCAGCCAGTATCAGAAGGTAACTCTCGACAATCTGTTCTCTCAGATCGAACAGGGCGAGATCAAGGAGCTGCCTATCATTGTAAAGGCGGACGTTCAGGGTTCCGTAGAAGCTGTAAAGCAGTCGCTTGAAAAGCTCTCGAACGATGAAGTAAGAGTAAAGGTCATCCACGGTGCAGTCGGTGCTGTATCCGAGGGCGATGTTATGCTTGCCAATGCGTCCAACGCTATCATCGTCGGATTTAACGTAAGACCTGATCCCGTTGCTGCCGATTCTGCCGAAAAGGACGGCGTTGAGATCAGACTTTACAGGATCATTTACGATGCTATCGAAGAGATCGGCACAGCTATGAAGGGCATGCTCGCACCTAAGTACAGAGAAAATCTTCTCGGACGCTGCGAGGTGCGCCAGGTTTACAAGATATCCAATGTCGGAAATGTTGCGGGCGCTTATGTTCTCAGCGGAAAGGTCACAAGAAATGCGGAGATCCGTGTTGTGCGTGACGGTATTGTTATCGCTGAGGATAAAATGTCCAGCCTGAAGCGTTTCAAGGACGATGCCAAGGAGGTTGCAGCTAACTTTGAATGCGGCATCACGCTTGAAAAGTTCAACGATATCAAGGAAGGCGACATTTTCGAGGCATTCGTTATGGAGGAATACAGAGACTGACGGTCTGATCCGCAGTCATTATAAGGAGGCTGTCTATGGCTAATTTCAAAAACGGCAGATTATCCGAAGATATAAAGCGTGAAATATCCGCTATGATACGCGAGGAGATAAAGGACCCGAGAGTAAGTTCGGGACTTATCTCCATCGTGAGGACTGAGCTTTCGGGCGATAATTCACACTGCAAGGTATATGTTTCCTCGCTGGAGGGAATGGACAGCGCAAAGACCGCTGTTAAGGGACTGGAAAGTGCATCTGGCTTTATCCGCAGGGAGATAGGCAACCGTCTGCACATCAGAAAGTGCCCTGAACTCAGATTTATTGCGGATAATTCTATCGAACATTCCGCTGAGATCTCGAAGATGATAAGCGACGCACTCGGCGGATCATCTGAGAAATAATACGTTCATCTGCAATTTCCGCAGCGCACGGACGATCGGCGCTGCGGCCGCAAGGGGGGGATCCTTTGAAAAATATTGATTATGATGAAGCGATAAAATACCTGTATTCCCATGATAATTATCATATTCTTACCCATCAGAGCCCTGACGGCGATACGCTGGGTTCGGCATTTGCGCTCTGTGCCGTGCTGAGAAAACTGGGAAAAAAGGCGAATGTTCTGTGCAGCGACGAATTCCCGCACAGATATGATCTTATGTATGAGGGATATCAGCCGATGAAGTTCATGCCCGAAACGATAGTCGCAGTCGATGTTGCTGACAGCAAGCTGCTCGGAAGAGGGCTTAACCATTATGCGGATTTCGTAAATCTCTGCATCGACCATCATATCTCGAACACCTTCTATGCCGAGATGACGCTTGTAAATCCAAATGCATCGGCGGCGTGCGAGGTCATTTACGAGATATTCGACAAGATGGGCGTTGAGCTTGACACGTACATTGCTGCGTGCCTTTACACGGGCATCGCGACCGATACCGGCTGCTTCAAATATGAGAACACAACTCCGAGGTGCCATGTTATCGCATCGGAGCTTATGTCCAGATATTCGATCCCTTATGCTATCATCAACAGAAAAATGTTTGATGTAAAGAGCAAGACCAGATTAAAAATTGAACAGTATGTCCTGTCAAATATGGAATTTTATCTTGACGACCGCTGCACGATGATCACGATCACAAATGAAATGACGGAGGATTTCGGCATTGAGATGGCTGAATTCGAGGGGCTTGCGTCCCTTACAATTGAGCTTGAAAATGTTGAGGTCGGCGTTACGATCAAGCAGAAGGCGGAGAATGTCTATAAGATCTCCATGCGTTCCGCAACGACTGTCGATGTTTCCGAGCTGTGCAAGCAGCTGGGCGGCGGAGGTCATGTCAAGGCTGCGGGCTGTCAGCTGACGGGAACACTTGAGGAGGTTAAACGACGTATTCTGACGGTTGTTGCAGGAGCGCTCGGATATGATTTATGGCTGGTATAATCTGCATTAACAAGCCGCAGGGCTTTACGTCCTTCGACGTTGTTGCGAAACTCAGAGGAATACTGAAAATGCGGCGTATAGGACACGCAGGAACTCTTGATCCGATGGCGGAGGGTGTTCTTCCCGTGTTTATCGGAAACGCTACAAAGGCGTGCGATATGCTGCCCGATCATGACAAGATATACCGTGCGGGATTTCGTCTCGGACAGGTAACGGATACACAGGATTCGACTGGCAGAGTGCTTGCGGAATCCGACCACTCCGATGTTGACAGGGAAAAGCTTGAAAGCGTTCTTCCTGTGTTCAGAGGGAATATCATGCAGGTGCCGCCTATGTACTCGGCTGTTTCCGTAAACGGTCAGCGGCTCTATGAGCTTGCAAGGCGGGGGATAGAGGTCGAGCGCAAGCCGCGTCCCATAACCGTTTATTCGCTTGATATAATTTCGTTTGATGAAGAAAGCGGAGAGGGATATCTCGAAATATCCTGCTCAAAGGGAACATATATAAGAACGCTTATAAACGACATAGGCGCTGAGCTGAGATGCGGTGCGATCATGACATCTCTTGTCAGGACGGCTGCCTGCGGTTTTACCCTTGATGACTGCCACAGCTTCGAGGAGATCGAAAATGCTGTGAAAACAGGCAGGGGATTTTCCGATTTTGTTATACCGATAGAAAAAGTTTTCAGCTATCTGCCGAAGATAACGCTGAACGAACGCCAGACTGAAATGTACAGAAACGGCGTAAGAATGGATGCTTCAAGGCTTTCCTGTCCCGCATCTGAGGGCGAACAGGCTGCGGTTTACAGCTGCGGCGGAGAATTCCTCGGGATCGGCGTTGTTACGGAAGGTCTGCTGCGTGTGCTTAAAAATTTCTGATACGATTGCGAGGTCTTTTCGTGAGCATTTTTACCGACAGAACTGCCGCTGCTATGGGACTTTTCGACGGCGTTCACAGGGGACACCGTGCCGTTATCGGAGAAGCGGTGCGGCTGGCGGAAAAGCTGTCCGTGTCGCCTGCGGTATTTACATTTGAAACTTCGACTGTTTCATCAAAGGACGGTTCTGCGAACAGGATCGTTACCGACAGTCAGAAGCTTGAGCTTATCCGTTCGATGGGGGTAGAGCTTATCTATTCGCCGCCGTTTGATGAGCTTAAAGGTCTTTCTGCTGAGGATTTCGTGAAGAAAATACTTGTGGAACGCATGAACTGCGCTGCTGTCGTATGCGGAAGCGATTTTCGTTTCGGACGCGGAGCGGAGGGAAACTGCGCCGTTCTCAGGGAGCTTTGCGATAAATATTCAATATCACTCGATGTCGTTCCCGATGAAAAATACGGCGGAGTACGCATTTCTTCATCGGAGATACGAAAGCTTATTGCTGATGGAAATATTCATGAAGCAAACACGCTTCTCGGGTATGATTACTATATTAAGGAAACGGTCATCAGCGGTCATCAGCTGGGACGGACTATGGATTTTCCGACTATAAACCAGCTTATCCCCGATGGAATGGCTGTTCCGAAGCACGGCGTATATGCGTCGGAAACGGAGATAGACGGAACTGTCTTCCGTTCGGTAACGAACATCGGTGTGAAGCCGACTGTTGAGAAGCATTCGGCACTGCTTGCAGAAACGCACATAATAGATTATTCGGGAGATCTTTACGGCAGGGTGCTGAAGGTATCGCTGTTTGAATTCCTGCGTCCCGAAAAAAAATTTGCCGATGTGTCCGAGCTGTTTTCGCAGATAGCAAAGGATACGGAGCATTCAAGAACTATGAAAAAAATCTGAAAGGACAGATAAAAATGGAGAAAAAAGTAAGAACCAGATTTGCACCGAGCCC
>USNJ01000126.1 GCA_900556055.1 uncultured Ruminococcus sp. | reverse complement strand
AGAACGCATGGCGGAGAAAGCGGAAAATTCTGATAAAGTAAACGACTGTTCACGAAAACTTGACGTGAACAGTCGTTTACTTTACCGACTTATTTGTCTAAAACCCGCTCTGCCGAGATTGTGATTCGACCTAAATCACTCTGCGGACCGTCGCCGATGATTTTTACATTGCAGAAGCCTTTCGAAAGGAGAAGGTTTTCAAGATATTCAAAGCTATATATATGCTCTATATGTTCTTCTTCGGAGCGCTCCCACAAGCTTCCCTTTTTTGAGAAAATATCCATATCGTAGTATATGCAGTCCTCCTCACGGCTGATTTCGGAGCGCCAGAGGCACAGCACGTCATCCTGCTCGTCAACATATACCTGACCGTCCATTGACTCTATCCATTCGGGGGAGCGTATATCAAAGAGAAACAGACCGGATGGGCGTATAAAGCATGAAAGCTTGTAAAAAAGTACGGGCAGCTCAGCGGGCGGAATGTAATTTATTCCGTCGAGAGAGCAGTATGCAGCATCTACTGTTCCGTAAAGATCAAGCTCTGTCATATCCTGACATATATACTGAATATCCAGCCCGCTTTCAATCTTTTTGTTCATCGCCTCAGACAGCATATCCACAGAGCCGTCAACGCCGATGACATCGTACCCAAGTTTGCTCATTTCTTCGGAAAGCGAGCCTGTTCCGCACGCCAGATCAAGCAGAACTCCCTTTTGTCCGCCGTGCTTTTTAATCAGCCTGTCAAAATAATCCGCCCGTTCCTTATAAGAAATATTTCCCGTCAATGCATCATAGAAATATGCAAATGCAGAATATCCCCCGCTCATTGCTTTTCTTTTTCCTTCATTCTGTCAAATACAAGTGCATAACCGTCGCAGCCGTAATTTATAGTGCGGTTTACACGGCTGATAGTTGCCGTGCTTGCTCCTGTTTCTGCAACTATATCACTGTATACATGCTTTTCGGTCAGCATTTTTGCTACCTGAAGGCGCTGAGAAAGAGCCTTCAGCTCCAGCACGGTACAAAGATCCTCAAAAAAGTCATAGCATTCATCGACCGTTTCAAGGCAAAGAATCGCTTTATACAGATCATTCAGGTTTTTATCATCTCTAAGCTTGCTGTTCATAAACATTCCTCCTGCACATGATGCTTTATAAGAGGTGCTGCCGCACAGCAGGACAGCACCTTATTCTTATTTTAACACATTAAAATACAAAAGTAAAGACTTAAAGATCATTTCTTATAAGATCATCCATAGATTCTCTTTTTATAACGACCTTATGCTTGCCGTGATGCACCATAACAACAGCAGGTCTGGGGATCCTGTTGTAATTTGATGCCATCGAATAGTTATATGCACCTGTTGCAAGAACAGCAAGCGTATCGCCCACTTCAAGGTGCTGTACAGGCATTTCCTCACCGATAAGGTCACCGCTCTCGCAGCACTTGCCCGCAACGGTAACAACGTCAGTCTTAGGCTCTCCTGCCTTGTTTGCGCACTCAATATCATACTTGGACTTATAAAGCGCATACCTTGGATTATCGCCCATACCGCCGTCAATTGATACATATGTGCGGATATTGGGTATCTTCTTGATCCCGCCAACGGTGTAAAGTGTGATTCCGGCAGGGGCAGCGATAGAACGTCCGGGTTCAATAAGTATAAACGGCAGCTCGATGTCATTTTCCCTGCACTTTGCCTTTACAGCCTCGGAAACCTTCTCCATATACTTGTCATAAGGCACAGGTGTATCGGAATCTGTGTACTTTATTCCGAAACCGCCGCCTAGGTTCAGTTCCTTGATAACATAGCCAAGCTCATTCTTGATCTTTGTGATAAAATCGAGCATTACTTCCGCTGCAAGAACAAAAGGATCAATATCGAAGATCTGGCTTCCGATATGGCAGTGAAGTCCTACGAGATTAACATTTTCAAGAGCAACAGCTTCCTTGACAGCCTCCATAGCCTCACCTGTTTCAAGCGCAAAGCCGAACTTGCTGTCGATCTGACCTGTTTTTACGAAATCATGGGTATGAGCGTCGATTCCGGGCTTGATCCTGAACATGATATTTGGCTTTTTATGCAGCTTCTGAGCAAGCTCATCAAGTCTGTTCAGCTCATAGATATTGTCAACGATTATTCTGCCGACGCCATGGGAAATAGCGAGTGTAAGCTCATCGTCAGTCTTGTTATTTCCGTGGAAGCATATCTTTGCTGTCGGGAAACCCGAGCTGATAGCAGTATAAAGCTCGCCCTGCGAAACAACGTCAAGACCCATGCCCTCTTCGTTCATGATCCTGCACATATGCTTGCAGCAGAAAGCCTTGCTTGCATAGCAGACAAGTCCGTTTCCGCCGTAATACTTATCCATAGACTGCTTGAAACTGCGGCAGTGTTCACGGATAAGTCCCTCATCCATAACATAAAGAGGGGTCTTATAATTTTTTGCAAGTTCAATGGTATCTACTCCGCCGATAGTGAGATTTCCTTTTTCGTTTACTGCAAGATTTTCTGATACAAACATTTTAATAACTCCTTTGACTATTGAATTTGATACCCTTATAAACGCTTATACGTCCTCGCCGGCACCTTCTGCAAGCTCTGAGATTATGCTGCGTATCTCTTCTGTTCCTTCGCCTGTCACAGCCGAAAATACAACGGATGTTATATCGGAAAAGCACGGGATCTCCGTCTCAAAGCCCTTGAGACGCTCCTCACGCTCCCTTTTTGACAGCTTATCCGCCTTTGTGAATATCACCGCAAACGGACATTCCGTCTCTATAAGATAATTTATCATCATCACATCGTCCTTTGACGGAGGATGACGCATATCTATCAGTTGGAAAACAAGCATCAGATTTCTGTCCGACCCGAGATATCCGCCGATAAGTCCCGACCAGCGATCCTTATCGGATTTTGCTATCTTTGCATATCCATAACCCGGAAGATCGACCATATAGCAGCCGTCAAGCTTGTAGAAGTTGATTGTTGCCGTCTTTCCGGGAACAGATGAGACCTTTGCAAGCGATTTTCGGTTGAATATCTTATTTATAAGCGAGGATTTTCCTACATTTGAACGTCCCGAAAAAGCAAATTCGGGAAGATCAGACGCAGGAAGCTGGGCAAACGTTCCGTACGCCTTATAAAAATCGGCTTTGTTAAAATTCATAGTCTACCCGCCCCTTAATCAAATTCTTACTGCATTTACCGCACTTTCCGACAGTATCTGATGTACCTTTCCGCCGGGCTTCTTGTCGATTTCAAGCGCATTGTTCAGCACATCTGTTATTTTTTCGGCAAAAATGAAGTTCAGGCTGTCCTTTACAACATCTTCGACCTCTTCCATGTCAGGCTTATTGCCCGCAGGAACGATCACAGTTTTCAGTCCCGCCTTATATGCTGCCATTGTCTTTTCGCGAAGTCCGCCGATAGGAAGCACCTTTCCATGAAGAGTGATCTCGCCTGTCATAGCAACATCTCCCTTTACGGGAATTCCGGAAAGCGCCGAAACAAGTGCAGTCGTCATTGTTACGCCGGCAGACGGACCGTCCTTCGGAGTTGCCCCCTCGGGTGCATGTATATGCAGATCCTTTTCCTTATAAAAATTCTTGTCAATGCCATATTTATCGGCTATTGAACGAACATAGCTTACCGCGATCTTTGCGCTCTCCTTCATAACATCTCCGAGAGAGCCTGTCGTTTCGATCGTACCCTTTCCGTCCATAACAAGGACTTCAAGCGGCATAACAACACCGCCGACAGATGTCCACGCAAGTCCGTTCACAAGTCCGACTTCACTCTTTCCGGACACCTCATCGTCAATGAATTTGCGTGCGCCGAGGTACTTTTCGAGATTTGCCGCATTTACAGTTACCTTCTTCTTTGACTCCTCGACTATCTCCTTGGCAGCCTTACGGCATATTGACGCAATTACACGTTCAAGGCTTCTTACGCCCGCCTCTTTCGTGTAATTATCTATTATCACATAAAGCGCATCGTCGGTTATCTTCAGCATTGATGCTTTAAGACCGTTCTTTTTGAGCTGTTTTCCGATAAGATGTTCCTTTGCAATATGGAACTTTTCCTCACGGGTATAGCTTGTAAGCTCAATGACCTCCATACGGTCAAGCAGCGGTCCGTCTATCGTCTGAGTAGTATTTGCAGTCGTGACAAACAGGACATCGCTGAGGTCGTAAGGCACTTCAATGTAATGATCTCTGAACTCGGAATTCTGTTCGCTGTCAAGCACTTCAAGCATCGCCGATGACGGATCTCCCCTGAAGTCATTGGACATCTTGTCGATCTCATCAAGCAGTATAAGCGGATTGGAAGAACCCGCATTCTTGATAGCAGTGATTATTCTTCCGGGCATTGAACCTATGTATGTCTTTCTGTGACCTCTTATATCGGATTCGTCCTTTATTCCGCCGAGAGAAACTCTTGCATATTTTCTGCCAAGTGCCTTGGCAATGGATTTTCCGATAGATGTCTTTCCGACTCCCGGAGGTCCGACAAGGCAAATGATCTGTCCCTTTACTTCGGGAGATAATGCCCTGACAGCTATAAGCTCAAGTATACGCTCCTTGACCTTTTTCAGACCATAATGATCCTTGTCAAGCACAGCTCTCGCCTTGGCAATATCGGTCTTGTCCTTAGTGAACTTGTTCCACGGAAGTTCAAGACACGTATCAAGATAATTTCTTATAACAAATGCTTCCTGAGATGAGCCCGGAACCTTCATCAGCCTTTCTGCCTCACGGTTAAGATGCTCGGCAGTTTTTTCGGGAAGATGAAGTGCTTCTATCGCATCAAGATAGTCATAAGCTTCATCCTGTGTGTTATCATCGGATTCACCCAGCTGATCGGAGATCGCCTTCATCTGCTCTCTGAGATAATAATCACGCTGCCCCTTGTCGATCTGCGCCTTAACCTGTTCCTGGATATTCTTTTCTATATCAAGAACTTCAAGCTCACGCGTGATGAGCGAGGTCAGCATATTCAGTCTTTCCGAAATATCCGACGCTTCAAGCATCTCCTGCTTTTCATCGACAGTCATCGGGATATTGAATGCGATCGCATCAAAAATAACGGAAGGATCTGTTTCATCCTTCACGACCTTCAGCAGATCATCAGGCATTTTTGGCATATAAGCGCAGTACTGACTGAAGCAATCCTTCAGTGAACGCACAAGTGCAGTTATCTCAGCATCATCATGGACCTTGCGGTTTCTTCCCGCAAACTTTCTGACTTCGGCAATATAGTACGGCTCTGTCTGAACAAAATTGAGTATCTTTCCCCTGTAAAGACCGCTCACAAGAACTCTTGCCGTATTTTCGGGAAGGCGCAGTACCTGACGTATCTCGGCAACAACACCGACCTTATAAAGACTCTTTGTATCAGCAGAGTCTGCACCGTCCCTGACAGCCGTCAGAAAAATTCTTTTTTTATCCTCAAAAGCAGCATCGACCGCCTTGATAGATAATTCTTTAGATATATCAAAATGCAGAACGACATTGGGAAACAGAACAAGTCCGTTCATAGGAAGAACAGGCATGACAGTTCCTTTTGTTTTTGCAGTTATATTCTCACTCACAATATTTCACCCTTTCCGTCCGAACCGTTTCATGGACGATACAACGCATACAGCCGTCAGCTGTATCGATCATACAAGTATATTATAAGATAAAACATAGGATTTTGCAAGCAGTAATTTTTTAATATTCAAATTTCCTTATAGAGATAAAATATTCACCGCTATTTTTCAAGTAAAAAAGCGTACCCGAAAGGATTTCAGCACAAAAGCCATCTGCTTTCGGATACGCTCAGGTTTTATTATGCCGAAAAACGGCTTTATCTTTTCTTGTTGTAAACAACAACGGGCTTTGCGTCATTCAGAACGCAGTCAGCATTGACTAT
>USNJ01000125.1 GCA_900556055.1 uncultured Ruminococcus sp. | reverse complement strand
CCTTTGTATCTATCAATCTGTATTTGTCTTGCTTTGTTTACTCTTTCTCTGATTTTTTCAGAGGACTCACCTTTTTCTTTGGCAGAAAGTTCGCTATAGTCAACTGGTGGAACTTCTATGTGTATATCTATTCTATCCAATAATGGGCCGGACATTCAAGATAGCTCATATTTTCAATAATTCCGATAATTGGTATATTCATCATTTTTGCCATTTTTACAGCTTTTTCAACAATCATTGAAACAAGCTCCTGAGGAGAAGTAACAATAACAATGCCATTTACAGGGATTGTCTGAAAAACAGTAAGAGGAACATCGCCTGTTCCCGGAGGCATATCGACAAACATATAATCAACATCGCCCCAGATAACGTCTGTCCAGAACTGCTTTACAACACCCGCAATGACAGGACCTCTCCAGATAACCGGATCTGTTGGGTTTTCAAGAAGCAGATTTATTGACATAACGCCTATACCGCCGGCTGTTTTTACGGGAAGGATGCCGTCCTCGACCGAAACAGCACGCTCGTTAAGCCCGAACATTTTCGGGATAGACGGACCTGTGATATCCGCATCCATAACAGCGACATTTCCGCCGTCTCTTGACATAAGAACGGACATCATGCCTGTAACAAGCGACTTTCCAACTCCGCCCTTGCCGCTTATAACACCGATGACCTTTTTGATCTTGCTTTTTGCATTCGGCTTTTCAAGGAAGCTTTCCTTTGTTGTTCTTTCGGAACAGCTGGACGAACAGCTGCCGCAATCGTGAGTACATTCGCTCATATCAGTGATCCTTTCAATTTTCCGACAATATGTCGGGAATATTCATAGATATATTATAACATGCCCTTCAATATTTGTCAACAGTTAATAAAAAAACAAAATATCCCGACGAAACCGCCGGGATATCGTTTATTCGTATCTGAGTGCCTCGATAGGATCGTATTTTGCCGCTTTGTTTGCGGGATAGAACCCGAAGAACACGCCTATTGCCGTTGAGAACAGCACCGCAATGATTATCGCTGATATGGAAGGTGCAGCCTTTGTGTCGATGATGATGCCCGCAAGATTTCCGAGCAGCAGACCGAGAATGATGCCGATAAGTCCGCCGATAAGGCAGATTATCATAGATTCCGTGATAAACTGCATTCGTATTGAACCGTTTGTTGCTCCGAGTGCCTTTCTTATGCCTATCTCACGGGTACGTTCAGTCACGGAAACAAGCATGATGTTCATAACGCCTATTCCGCCGACGAGAAGTGAAATTCCCGCAATTATCGAGATGACCATAGAAACGATGCCGATTATCTCCGAAAACATCGAAAGCTCCTGCTCCGCCGTGTAGCTCATTGTTTCATATGTATCGTTGCTCTTATAATACCGCGAATTGAAAAATTCCGATGCGTCATCAGCAAGCTTGGAAACATTCTCGCCCTCCGCACCCATGAATGAAAAGTAATAATAAGTACCGACAGCTGACATATCTCCGTCGTAATTTATGAGCTGGCAGGTTGATGTCGGGATATATATATCTGCATTCCAGTCATCGCCTGTCATATTGACCATTGCGCTCATGAGCTTTGTCATGCTGTATTCATATATTCCTACGACAGTGAAATCATAAGTCACATTTTCATATGTGATGCTCAGTGTTTTTCCGATAGGATCTTCCTTGCCGTAAAGCTTTTCCGCCTGCTTATCGGAAATAACACATACCTGACGGAATGACTGCATATCACGGTCATTGATATAACGTCCCTTGACAAGCTTTGTCATGCTTCCGTTTATAGATCCGGGGCTTACGCCATTCATGTTTATCGACAGCTGCTCATGTCTGAAAAGAGTTTTTGCATTTCCCGCAGAATCCATAAGCGAAATGCTCGTTACACGGTCGCCGAACTGTTTCTGAAACTCCTCTATCATCTCGCTTGTGATGAAATCTTCATAGTTGAGATAATTTCTTGATGAATCATTTTTCTGTGTCAGACCTATCTGTATAAGCGTTGCACCGAGCGAATCGTATGTATCGGTAACGCTCTTTGACATGATCGAACCCAGTGTCGTTATCGTGATGACCGAGCTTATTCCGATGATAATACCGAGCATCGTAAGGAATGCACGCATCTTGTTTGCCTTAAGGCTTGCGAGGGCAAGCAGCACATTTTCCCAGAGATTCACGACTTACCGCCTGCCTTTCTCATTTCTTCGGGATCTCTGCCCGTCATTCTGTAAATGTCGTCCATAGTGCGCTTCGGATTGACCTTCTGCGATATGATATTTCCGTCCCTCATGGTGAGTATTCTGTCTGTTTCCTCTGCAAGCTCATTGTTATGCGTGATGAGAACTATGGTCTTTCCCTGCTCCTTATTGAGCTTGTGGAAGATATCCATAACAAGACGGCCCGTATAGCTGTCAAGAGCGCCTGTCGGTTCATCTGCGAGGATTATCGACGGATCATTCGCCATTGCGCGTGCGATAGCGATCCTCTGCTTCTGACCGCCTGAAAGCTCATTCGGAAGATGGTTCATTCTGTCGCCCATCTCGACCATTTCCATAAGCTCCTTAGCTCTTTTGTCACGCTGCTTTTTCGGCACACCTGCATAGAGCATAGGCAGTTCGACATTTTTCAGTGCATTCGTCCTGGATATCAGATTGAAATTCTGAAAAACAAATCCGATCTTTTTGTTTCGTATGCCCGAAAGCTCCTTGTCTGCGATCTTTGAGATGTCAACGCCGTCAAGATAATATTCGCCTGCCGATGCACGGTCGAGAATTCCGATAATGTTCATCAGCGTTGATTTTCCTGAACCGGATGCGCCGACTACCGAAAGGAACTCGCCCTCCCAAACCGCAAGATTTATTCCATGCAGGATCTCAAGCTGATTCGGCGTACCGATGTAAAATGCCTTGAATATTCTCCGCATATCAATGACAGGACGCCTTACAGGAACATCAGGCTGCTTTTTTTCGATATCCAATGCGATCAGCCCTCGCTTTCGGAGGAAGCCTCTGTCTCTGAGGATACTTCACTCTCAGTGCTTCCGTTTCTGAGCATGACTGTCATTCCGTCGCTTACATGATCAACGTCCTCGATTATGTACATACCCTCTTCAAGTCCCTCGCCGCTGATCTCGACCTCAGAATCCGTCTCGATGCCGAGAGTAACCGGTATCTGCTTTACAACATAGCTGTCGCCGTTCTTTTCGGCTGCATAGATAACGTCATTTCCCTCCTCGTCAATTGAAAGCATATCGTATCTTACAGAGAAAATATCGCTTTTTTCCTCGGTAATGATTGAAAGCTTCGCACTCATTCCTATGAGAAGTCCTGTATCTTCATCGGAAACAGCGACCTCTATGCCATAGCTTCCGTTTTCGACTGTCGATCCGTCAGCACTTTTTTCAGTTACGGGAGATACCTTTGTAACAACTCCGTCAAATTCCTCGTTGCCCAGTGCCGATGACCTTATGATAACGTCCTCGCCCTTTTCAATGCCGATAATGTCAAATTCCTTGACAGACGATGTGACCTTCAGATTATTCATATCTTCAATAACGAACATGATCCCATTCGCATATGAGCCTTCGACTGCATATACAGCAGTAACGATACCGTCCGCAGGAGCTGCAATGATCGACTCATCAAGCTTCTTTTCAAGTGCTTCCATCTGGAAATCGTAACCGCTGTTTCCCGAAAGCACTCTCGCCTTTTCAGCAGCAAGTCTAAGCGCTTCAAGCTGATTTTCCGCACTTTTTACCGCATAATCGTATGTATCCTGAGCAAGCTCAACATTCTTTCTTGCCGTTGATACAGCGTCCTCATATTCCGAGATCTGAAGTTCATTGCCGCTCTTTACGTCATTCAGGCTGTTTTCAGCGTTCTTCACGCTCTTTGTGCAGACGGTAACATTCTTTTCAGCAAGAGAAACCGCATTTTCAAGGCTCTTTATGATCTTTTCCTTGGCATTCCCATACTTTTCTTTCGCTTCATCAAGCTTTTTCTTTGCTTCATTTATCGAAATAGTAGTGTCAATCTTTGAATTTCCGTCAATATCCTCAAATTCGTATCTGTTCGCCGAAAGGGCATTGTCATATACCTTCTGAGCTTCGTCCATGAGATTTTTCAGCGTCTCGATCGACGAAAGATCGGGGTTTTCAAGATCAGCCTTTGCGTCACTCAGATTTTTGTTTGCATATTCGAGATCAAGCTTTGCAAGTTCCAGTGCGTTTTCGGCGGATTTCAGCTGAGAATCCTTGTCGCTGTTTTTGATGCGTACAGCCTCGTCATATTTTTCCTGAGCCTTTGTGAGCGATTCCTTTGCATTATCGAGCGAATTCTTTGCATTTTCGATCTCACGGTTCTCGCCGTTATTGTAATCCTCAAGAGCATCCTTGTAGGTCTGCTCAGCCTCGGTTATCGTGTATCCCGTAGATACGCCGTTTCTTGCTATCTCGTCCCGGAGCTGAAGGATCTGATTGTTTATCTCCTCAGTATCGAGCGATGCAAGGATATCACCCTTCTTAACGCTGTCCCCCACTTCAACATTTACCGAAGATATCCTGAGATTTGCGTTTGAATAGACCTTGCTGCAATTGCTGCTCTCGACAAGTCCTGTTGCGTTTATTTTGCTCTGAAGTGTGCCCTTTGAAAGCTCGCTTACGTCAACATATGTGTTTTTTTCGCCCGAGCATCCCGCAAGCATTGCAGCCGCAGCGAATACAGAAACTACTGACAAAGCTTTCTTATGTTCCATTTTAATGACCGCCTTTCCGAGCGTGCGCCTTCCCGCATGACGCTCATAAACATATTTCCCTTAAGATCGGAGTACTGTATGATCCGCTTCCTTTTTGACAAATCATATTATATCACATATAATATGATTTGTCAATACTTATTGTAGATTTTGTGTTATAACTGTATTATCTATAATAGTACAGTTATTATACCATCGCAATTTTCAAAAGTCAATGCTTTTCACAAAACTTTCATTATGGTAATTTGCTTCATTAATATGAGATATGCTAAGCCGCATCTATGATCTTTTATTTAATTTTACCTCTCCTTTATAAGATAATCCTTTAAAAAGTCTAAGAAAAGCATAAATATTCAGCAAATACAGTTTACCATATAAATTCGCAAATGTCAATATAATTTACTATTTATATAAATAAAGCAGCCCACAATTTGTGAGCTGCCTTTAAAGTTATCAATTATCAAAAGTATAGAAGCTGAAAGGTACCAGAGAATCATTAAATTTTGCGGTGTACTGATAATCATCGCCCGCCTGAGTAAGCACGGGAGTTCTTGTCAGAGAAACTTTTTTCAGCTGATCGGGATAGTTCGGATCATACACTTCAAGAGTATACTTGTTAGGATCGCTTACATCACGAAGCAGTCTGACTGCATTTACAACAGTGCTGTCAAGCGAAACTACAACAGGCTCACCCGTTTTCATCAGATAGCAGAGCAGATCGAACGCCTCGCTTCCGTCTGTTCCGAGTGTGTGGACCGTGCAGTCATCGCGCAGATGGAGATTGTTGAGGTAAATGAATGCATTGAGAAGTTCAAGGTCGTCGCCTGTATAAACCGAGTTATCAAGAACTGCGCACTGGAACACATCAAAATCGCTGATCGACTGGAATGTAATGTATCTCAGGAAACGCTGCATTCCTGTATTGCCCGAATTATAGGCATGGCTGTCAAACTTTACATTTGCCGTTCCGAACTTATTCTGTTCAACAAATTTCAGCGAATCATCGGTAAGAAGGAGAACACCGTCATTTACATTTCTGAAATCCCACTTGTTTTCCATTGCAAGATACTCGTTATATTTATCAAGCATCTGGATATGGAAGTTTCTGAGATCGTCCTTACCATCGGTGAACAGTGCAAAGTTGCGGAGATCGTAACCCTTTACCGTCTTGCCGTTTACGGTATAGTCGGGTGCTGTAAGTTCGAGAG
>USNJ01000124.1 GCA_900556055.1 uncultured Ruminococcus sp. | reverse complement strand
AGTTTCGCTCCTGCGGGAGCGACCAGCCCTTTCCAAAGCCAAAGGGCTGGACCCCAACGCTTTTTAGTTTGGGTGCGAGGCTGTGGGTGCTGCGCGCTTGAAAATGCAAAGTAAGGTGTGACCTCATGTATCGTGCGGATTGTCAGTGCCTGTACGGCTTCGTTTCCTTCGGCGGAAAGTTTCCGCAGACCGCTTTGAATGCACAATACTGACAATATACCCCGCCGTTTATATCCTCCTGGGGAAACGCTTCAACATTGCCCTCATACAGCTCCTCCGCCGCATTCACAAGCGTTCTCTCCGTTTCCTCATGAAGCTCATGCATCTTATCGGCATCAGCAAGATATTTCATGCAGCTCTTTGAATATCCGCCCGATCTATTCGCTTTTATCGGGATATACGTTCCGCTGACTACCCCGTTCTCAGGCTCTTCCATCGCTGCGATAACGTCGTCATCTTCGATAACAAAGCCCTTCATGCGGTAAAAGCTGTTCTTCAGCTTCTGACGATCCGCCGATCCGCTTTCCCTGTCAAGTCCCGGTTTTACCGCTCCCGCAGGCTGATACAGCGCTCCTGCCGGCACGTACTCGGGAAACATCCCCTGAAGCGGGTCGGTCAGGAAAAACAGATAAAACAGCATCTGCATATTCAGCCCGTTCAGGCTGTCGTCAAATGTGAATTTCTTATTTCCCGTTTTATAGTCGATTATTCTGAGGTATTTTCTGCTGCCGTTATCGTAGGTGTCCGCACGGTCAACGATCCCGCTGAAGCTTATCCGTCCGCCGAACCCGTTTTTCTCAAATGCTTTTGTGTATTTCATACGCAGTTCAAACGCCGCAGGACGGAACTTTGACTGCTGTTTCTCCTGCTGAAGATGAACCGTTATTCCCCTCGCTGTATCGAATATCCTGTCATAATTTGCGTTGAAGCGCATCGTTTTTCCGTAAACGCCGAACAGCTTTTTATCACGGAATTCGGCGAGATATCTGCGCAGCTCGGCATCTATCTCATCAAGCGGCATGGTCTCAAAATCACTTCTGTGCTCCGACATCAGCTCGGAAAGGCAGTAATGTACAGCCGATCCGCCTGCGCTGTATTCAAGCGTTATCTTCTTCCGCTCGTTTATCATCATGCAGAATTTGCAGAAGTATGCGAACGGGCATTTGCTGAATGTTTCAAAGCTTGTCGGGGACATGAATATCCGTCCGCCGAAAAATTTATCCGCAAGCTCCGTACTGCTCAGCCTGTGCGGATCATGCCTTGCCGCTCTTTCAAGTGCCTTTACCGTGGGCGATGTTTCGGGATCGTCCTCGAGAAATCTCTTTATGCTGACCGACTCGGTATCCCGCCTGTCGAATGCCCTTGCATAGGTGTAGAACGCCGCTTTTTTCGTTGACGAGAAGAAGCTGAGCGGCATTTCCGAAACGTTTTCGGGGGATATGCCGAGCATTTTCTCAGCCTGTCCCATAAGTCTTGACGGATAAAGTGCGCCGCCCTCAGGCCCTGCCATCGCACAGCTCATGTAGACACGCTCCGATGCCGCCGACAGCATTGTGTAGGCGATGAATTTCTCCTCCGCCGCCTTTTCCTTCAGTCCGCCCGACAGGCCAAGACCCGCTCCGACCAGCTGTTCACGCTCATCTGCGGAGAAAAGCCCGCCCGCCTTCGGAGTCATCGGGAACACACCCTCATTTACTCCGAGTATAAATATTACCTTCGGCGATGCAAGCCTTGCCGTTTCCGCAGGCTCGACCGTTACGCAGTCAAGCGTCCTCGGCGGAGATGCTGTTCTGAGCTTTGACGTTCCCGCAGAAAACAGCTCATAAAATTCGGGCAGCGGGAACACCGTGTCACCCGCCGAACGTCTTACTGCGGTTATGTACTTCACAAGCATTTCAAGCGTCTGCTTATGCTCCCTTGCCCTTGCAAGCTTGTCCGCAGACGGCAGAGTGCCCTTTTCATCGGGGTTTGACAGCTCATTTATGACAAGTGCGACATTCTCCGCAAGCCCTGTTTCTTTCAGATATGCCGAGAAATGCAGGCACACCTCGTCAGCTGTTTTTCCCTCTGCACGGGAACGGAATCTCTCTATCGGCGTGATGACAGCCGTGCGTATCATCTCGGGTACAAAGCCTTCAAGCTCCTCGGGGGACAGCTCGGTCATATCGTCCTTATATACGAAAGGCTCTGTGAGCATTTTTCCGTCTATACCGACAGTATAAATATAATTTTCAAACTCCGAAACTTCCTCTCTCGAAAATCCCGCAAGACCCGTTTTCAGCAGACGCAGAACATCCTCCGCAGACGGTATTTTCTTCGCCGCCAGACGCAGAGCCGAGCAGCAGTATATCGCTTCGGGGCTGTTCTCCGCCGACTTAGTTCCGCTTCCGCTCATCTCGATGCCGAAACGCTCGAATGCACCCTCAAGTGCCGCGCGGCAGCTCTCCATATTTCTCGAAACAACGGCGATATCTCCGTATCTGCATTCGCCGAGGGCGGTCAGGCGGCGTATCTCTGCGGCTGTGAAATCCGCTTCGTCATAGACATTATCGCCGCATATAAGGCGCACTTTTTCGCATTTCCCGCTGAATTTCGCAGGTCTGGGACGCATTATATTCTCGGACAAAAAGGCTGTTTCGGGATATCTGAAACGCTTTGTCCCGTCAAGATGCACAGTTTCCGCAGGCACGCCGATATCCTCCGCCATCGACATTATGCGGAGATAGGTTTCATTCGCCGTGTCGAACAGACCGAACCTCTGCGCAGGCTTTTTCTCCGCCGACACCGCCACTGTGACGCTCTCGGCGGACATCAGCATTGCGGCTATCATTTTGTACTGGTCGCCCGTGAAGCTCTTGAATTCGTCGATGAAGATGTGCCTTCCCGCAAAGCATTTGTTTTTCACCGCAGCTTCTGCGGCACGGAAAATATCGCTGTCGCCGTCCTTCAGACCGCATTCCGCAAGCGCAGATGTGTATGCCGAATAGATAAGTGCGATGTCGCTGAGCTTCGGGAAATCGCCGATCTTCCCCGAAAGGCCGAGTATCATATCGGGGGATATTCCTGCGGTCATGAACTCCTTGACCGTTTTAAGACAGCTTTCGGCGAATGTTTTTGTGCCTGCCTGACGGCCAAAGCAGACAAACGCTTTTTCCGCCGAAAGCCGCATTATCGTCCTGTGCATGAGAACTGTTTTTGTGAGATCGTCGGCGCTTTTTCCGCTGCTTCCGCCGTATTTTATGAAGATATCGTTCGCTATGCGCAGAAAGCCTGCCGTTTCGATCGAATTGTACAAAGCCGCACCGAGTTTTCCGTACATCGTGCGGTCATATTCAAAAGAAAACTGCTCGGGAATGCAGGCAAGAACCGACTTCCCTGCCTCTGCGGCAGCCTTTATCCTTTCGGCGGCAAGGGTGGATTTTCCGCTTCCCGCACCGCCTGTTATCATTGTAAGTTTCAGATCTATCGCTCCTTATAAGGTGCATTTTCTTCCGTCGGACGGTATCACCGTGTTCGGGAATATCCTCTGCGCTTCCTCCGCAAATTCATTCGGATCGTCCAGCGACGGGCTGAAATGCGTGAGCCACAGCTCCCTTGAACCCGAGTCCCTTGCGACCTGCGCAGACTGCGAAAACAGCATATGTCCCTTTTCCCGTGCCTTGTCGTCCTTGCTTTCCGAGCCGTACATTCCCTCGCAGACAAGGAGGTCGGAATTTTTCGCAAAATCGGTCATTCCGTCGAAATACATCGTGTCGGTCATATAGGTTATTTTTATCGGCTCACGGCTTTCGCCCGACACCTCATCTCTTGTTATTGTCCGCCCGTCAAGGACGATCTCGCCGTTTCTCTGTACCTCGCTCCACCGCTCCTTCGGTATGCCCAGAGCCTCCGCCTTATCTGGAGAAAATACGGGGAGGCGGTTCAGCGAGAAGCTGTATCCGAGGCAGGGCATCGTGTGCCTGAGCGGTAATATGCCTATGTCAAAGCCGTTCCATTCAGCGTTCGATATCCCGTCTATGTCAAGCTCCTTAACGAACAGCTGAAACGGTATAAACGGGCATATACTGCACAAATTGCCGATTATATAGCGTGTTCCGATCGGCGCATATATCGTGACAGGCTCGGTTCTTCCGTGTCCGCCCATAGTCAGCAGAAGTCCCGGCAGGCCAGCTATATGGTCCGCATGGACATGGGTTATAAAGATCGAGTCAATCTTTGAAAGCTTGCAGCTGCTTTTGGCGAGAGCTATCTGCGTTCCCTCGCCGCAGTCAACAAGTGCCGCCCTCCCGTTGTACTCCAGCCAAAGACAGGTCAGCCAGCGGTCTTTCAGCGGGACAGTTCCGCCCGTGCCTGCAAGACAGATATTTATCATAGATATTATCGCTCCTTTCTGTCGGGAAAAATTCAGATTTTCCCATGTCGAATTTCATTTTATTAATAATATCATAAAAAACACCTTCTGTCAATCGCATTTTTGTAAGCAGTGACGAAAAATATGACGGATAATGCTGCTTAGATGATTGACGAAAAAAATAAAATGTGTTATAATAGGTATGATACTATGAGGAGAGGAATGGTCATTGAATGTACAAGCAGATCTTCCCGATTCTGGGCGATGAAAAGAAACTGCCGTTTTACATAGTCGGCATAGGCGTCGAGTGCTGGCAGATGCCTGTTGACCGTCCCGAAGGATACGATCATCCGCAGTTTTTCGTGACCAGGCGGGGCGAAGGCGAGATAACCGTGAACGGCGAAACATACCGTCTGTCCCCCGAAACAGTGTTTTATATCCCGAAAAAATGCCCGCATTCCTACCGTCCGCTTTCCGAATCGTGGATAATAAACTGGATGTGCTTCAGCGGAAGAGATGCCGAGCCGCTCCTCGATGAGTGGGATCTCAACAAATTCGCCATATACAATACGGGTGCGGAAAAGCTCCACAGCATAATGAGCAAGGCATATTACACGATAATCAGCGACAAGATCTACGGCAATCACTATGCCTCCGCAAGCCTTTACGAGATACTTATCGAATACCGCAAGATCGCCGAAAACAGGCAGTCCGAGTTCACTGCGACATCGACCGCCGCCCTTGCAGATGTGCTGCGCTATATCGAGGAAAATTATCAGAATCAGATAAAGCTTTCCGAGCTTTCGGACATTGCGGGGATAACCGAGCAGCATCTCTGCCGCCTCTTCAAGAAGAATTTCGCAATGCGTCCGATGGAATATCTCGCAAAAGTGAGAATAAAGCACGCCGAGGAAATGCTGGCATTTTCAAGCAGGCCCGTCAGCGAGATAGCCGCAGCAGTCGGCTTCCCCGACAGCTCATATTTCTCCGTTGTTTTCAAGAAATACGCAGGTGTCCCGCCCATTGAATACAGGGGACGCAAATACTGATAAATATGAAAAAGCCCGTGCGCCGATCGTTCTGACCGATGCACGGGCTGTTATTATTTGTAGATGATGTCAAGTCCGCTGAATTCCGCAGTGTTGTTTCCGACTGCATAAAGTCCGAGAACAACGCCCGTAAATCCGCCTGCGACCTCGCTTGAAAGGTACTTTGCCTGTCCGCAGCCGAGG
The DNA here is from genome assembly GCA_900556055.1 of uncultured Ruminococcus sp. Classification (GTDB taxonomy): domain Bacteria; phylum Bacillota; class Clostridia; order Oscillospirales; family Ruminococcaceae; genus UMGS1889. The sequence continues at coordinate 509 of USNJ01000124.1, read as the reverse complement.
TGTATCTCCCTGCCGCCGTCCGAAACATAGAAATTGTAGAACATACTGTCGGATCTCACGATAAGCTTTGCATTTCCCGAGGATATGGAAACTGCGTTCTGAACGTGCTTTATGCCGCCGATATTCAGCTTCAGCACAGCCTCGTGACCGTCCGCAGTCTTTCTCACGGCGATGTCATAATGCTCGTTCTCGTCCATGTAAACGGTAATTCCGCCCTCGCCGTTATCAATGGAAACATCAGCGGACATATCCATATCAAAATCACGCTGACGAATTCCGATGAATGTAGGCGAATCCACATCATCAAGAGTGATGTCCGTTCCATGGAGAATAAATTTCTCATTTCCGGTTGAATAATTTTCCGCAGACGGATGACGGAGAAAACACCAGTCGATATCGGGCTTTGTGTTTGCAAAAGTGTAATGCTTTTTCTCATTCTGAGTGAAATCCCCGGCGATCTCATATTCAGCATCGGCAGTGCCGTCAGCGGCGGTGAACCAGCCGTTTTC
>USNJ01000123.1 GCA_900556055.1 uncultured Ruminococcus sp. | reverse complement strand
ATCGCCGCAAAAGCTTTGATATATGCGGTTTTGCGGCGAGAGATTCCCATAATTCAATGGGTTTTTAGTATTATGCCTGATTATTTTTCCGTTCCTGTTGTGTCGATAACGTCGGAATAGCTGTGGACGTTCTTTATCGTCTTGTTTACACGGGTTATGGTCCAGATATCGGAAACACCGTTGAATGCGAGAGTTGCGCCGATCACACGGACTGTAAGCTCAGCTGTTGCAAACGGGTTGAGAATTATCAGCAGTCCCAGACCGAGAACCAGTATTGCGGGGATAAGAAGCGACCCCCACTTTGAATATCCGCTGTTTCTGATGTCAATTGCATCCTTCAGCTTGTTTATGCCTATCGCAAGAATGATAAATCCGACAACAGATGGGATAATGGATACCACAAATCCCGGGTGAGCCATCAGTAAAACGCCTGCCGCAAATACGATAAGCCCCATGATAAGGTCTGCATTTCCGAGAACACGTGTCTTTGCGATCCATGCGACAATGCGGACCATTCCGTATACGGCGCAGAGGATACCGAAGATCATGCAGAGTATCGACATTGTGTAGCCGGGGTAAACTATGAGCAGAATACCGCTGAGAATGGTGAGAATAGAGGTTAAGAGAAGATTTTTTCTTATGCTTTTGAGCTTTTCTTTGAACATATTTATCAGACCTTTCTTTTTTTACAGCAAGCTGTATATGTTTATGAAAATGAGGTACAGCAGCGTTATGATCCACATGGGAGTGGTGAGCATTAGCCCCCATGTTCTTGATTTTCCGGCGGGGGTGGCTTTGCGTATCTTCCATTTTCCCGTCAGCATGACAACAGCCATTACTATTCCGGCAACGACGAAGCCTATTCGCCAGATGAGGTTGAATACTATCGGGAACATCGAAGTAACATTTCCAGCCATTATTTTCTCGGTCATGTCCGCAGTGCTTGCTGCGCCCATGCTGTACTGTATCCATGTTACCATGACCATGTTTGTTGTGTTGCACAGCGAATGCATAAGGATCGTCGGTACTATGGACTTGGTTTTCAGTGCGACTGCCGCAAAGAATATTCCCATAGGCACTGCATAAGATGCCTGATAGAGATTTTCATGGAACAGTCCGAAGAGTATTCCCGAAAATACCGCCGCAAAGCAGTCGCCGTATTTTCTGAGCGATCCTAAGAGGAAGCCTCTCATAAATATCTCTTCCATTACCGGTGCGCCGATGCAGACATATATCCAGTAGATCATAGTGGCAAAAATGCCCATCTTTCCGTTATCTATCGGCTGCTGGAGCATTGAACCCGTAACGAAAAAGTATATAACTGTTATGATGACGGTTATTACAGCCGATGCCGACTGCACGCCCAGACCGCTGAATACAGATGTAACAACGTCCTTCTGCGAGAATGTATCGGTGCGGAAAAGATCTTTGAAGCTCATTTTAAAGTGCCGCATTCCGATCATAACGGGGATAAATTCGGAAAGAAGTATAAGCAGTATTTTCAGCGGAATAAAAATATTGTCATGGAGATTTTCAAATTCCTGTCCCGCAGTCATTATCTGCTTCAGGCTTCCCGTACCGCCGGAGGCAGCACCGCATATTATCGCAAGAAGTCTTGGAGCTATGTTGTAAATCGCAACGTGCAGTGCCATCATAAGAGCGATGAAGCCGTAGCGTCTGCGTATTTCTTTCTTTTCCGCCGCATCGGGACGGACGGAGACCTCGCTGTAAAGCATTTGCTGTTCAGTCATTGCTGTGATCATTCCTTACTTTGATATTAATTATACTGTATAATATTGTCCGAATAAAGTCAAGAGCAAAGGCGAAAAACTTAGATTTTCTTTAATAATTTGTGGAAAGTGTGAAAAAGACGGCGGTGTATATTGTCTGAGAGATGTCGTTTTGCGGGAAATGCTGTGATAATGTTGACATTTTTGCAGTTTGTGATATAATTATCCTATCATATTATAACGCATAGGCGCAGATAATGCTGCGTCCGATACAGTGTGATATTTACATATCTGTCTATGCCTTTCGGCATAAGCACGGGGAAGCTTAGCACGGTCCTGCCGCCGTAATGATCCGCGGATATATCGGGAAATCACCGAAAATGTCCGCAGCTCCGCATAATACGTCACTGAATGTTTTGGCTTGCTGAAAATTTGGGAAGGCTTGCGGAGAGGTCAAAGTCGGAATACCCGCCTGTATCAATCCGTTTTTATTACGGTGGGCTGTGTTCCGCAATGTACGGTTGACGCAGCAGATGCAAGGTCTTTGCTGCGGCGGTCATCGCCTGCGGTCTGCTTTGCATTGCTGTTTTCCGCATATTCGGGATAACATCCGGATATGCGTTTTTTGATGGAAAGAAGGAAATGAAAAATGAAAAGCAAAAAGATCTTAGCACTGATCCTCGCAGCCGTAACAGCTGCGGCAATGACAGCTTGTGCATCAAACGGCACATCCGAAGAAACCACAGCAGCTGAAACAACAGCCGCAGATACAACAGTATCAGAAGCAGCTTCCGATGAGGACACAGCAGAAGCGGAGACCGAAGCAGAAACATCTGCCGAGGAGACGGAAGCATCCGCAGACGGCGTAAAGACAGTCAAGGACAGAGAGGGCGGAACAGTTGAGGTCGGCGAGATAAACACTATCGTTTCGGGCGCTCCCTCCGTTTCCGAGATACTCACAGGTCTTGGACTGGGCGATAAGATCATCGCAGCAGACAAGTATTCCGCAGATGTTGAAGGCATTGACCCTTCGGTATGCACACTTGATTTCTATAACCTCGATATCGAGGCTATCACAGCTATGAATCCCGATGCTGTTGTTATCAACGGCATTTCAATGACAGGTGCTGACGATCCGTATTCCGCACTCAAGGAGGCAGGCGTTACTGTACTGTATGTTCCTTCCTCTGAGTCTATCGACGGCGTTAAGGACGATATCCGCTTTCTCGCAGAGTGCACAGGCACTGAGGAAAAGGGCGATGAACTCGTTAAGTCCATTGATGACTGCGTTGCTGAGGTGAAGACACTTGCTGAGACTATCACAGACAAGAAGTCCGTATATTTTGAGGTTTCCGCAGCACCTTATATGTATACCTGCGGTGCTGACACATTCTCCGATGATATACTGAATCTTATCGGTGCTGAGAACATCTATGCTTCCGAGTCGGGCTGGATCTCAAACTCCGATGAAAGCGTTATCGCTGCAAATCCCGATGTTATCGTAACAAGCGTTATGTACGAGGGATATGACTACAACGAGATATACAGCAGAGAAGGCTGGGAGAATATCTCCGCTATCGTAAACAAGCAGGTTTATCAGGTTGAGCCTAACCCTGTAAGCAGACCTTCACAGCATGTTGTTGACGGTATATGGCTGCTTGCTGAGACTATCTATCCCGAGGTTTACGGCACAGCTTCCGAAGATGCAGCTGCCTGATCTGATCGGATAAAATAAAAATTTCACCGCACTGATGAAAGGAGTGTTATGCATGGATAGAAAAAGATCCGTGATCTCCGTCATCGGTGCGGTTTTTTTTGCGGTTTTGTCAATAATTTTCGGGATAGGCATAGGTTCGGTTTATGTTCCGCCGAGAGAAATTCTGTCGGCAATATCGGTCAGATTATTCGGAGATCCCATGCCCGAAGGACTTGAATCAACGACGGTAAATATAATAATGGATCTGCGAATGCCGAGAGTCATACTTGCGTTCCTGACGGGTGCTGCGCTTTCGGCGAGCGGTGCGGCGGTGCAGTCGGTGCTGAGAAATCCGCTGGCTTCGCCGTATACGCTTGGGGTTTCAAGCGGTGCATCGCTGGGAGCGGGTATCGTTATCGCCGCAGGCTTCACATTTCTGGGACAGTTCACTCTTGCCGCAGCAGGTCTTGCATCTGCTCTGCTGACTATGTTTGCCGCAGTTGCATTTACATCAAGGATAGACAAAAGCTTTGAAAGCAGTACCATCGTGCTGACGGGAATGGTGATCTCGCTGTTCATTTCTGCGATAGTAAATCTCATGGCAAATCTCGCAGACGAAAAGTACAAGCAGATATTAAAGTGGCAGACGGGCAGCTTTTCGGGCAGAGGCTGGGGATATTGTGCAGTTCTGGCAGTCGTTTCGGTGATATGCATAGCAGTGTATATAAGCCGTTCGCGTGAACTTGACCTTATGAGCTTCGGCGATGAACAGGCGGCATCTGCGGGCATAGATCCGGCAAAAACACGCCGCTTTCTGCTGATAGTAATGTCGGTTCTGACAGGTACGGCAGTTGCATTTTCGGGAGTTATCGGATTTATCGACATGATCGCACCGCAGATAGTACGCAGGATATTCGGCGCAAAGCACAGCATGGTAATACCAATGTCTGCGATAGTCGGCGGAACGTTCATGGTGATCTGCGACATTGCCGCAAGAACGCTGACAGCACCTTCCGAGCTTCCCGTCGGCACTGTTACGGCACTTATCGGAGCACCGTTTTTCGCCTATGTTTTTTTCAGAAGGAGGAAGAAGGCATGAGCGTTCTGCTGTCTGCCGAGAATGTTTCCTGCGGCTACGGCGGCGGGGACATCGTAAAAAACATTTCTTTTTCACTGAACGGCGGCGAAATACTGTCAATAGCGGGCAAAAACGGCTGCGGAAAGACCACGCTTCTTCGCTGCCTGTGCGGTATAATCCCGTGCAGTTCGGGCAGTATTTCGATAGACGGAAAAAATATCTCGAAAATATCCCGCAAGGAAACGGCAAGGCTCTGCGCACTGTTTTCTCAGACATCCGCAGGCGGTGCATTCGGTTCATATACTGTCTATGATACGGTGATGCTGGGACGCTATCCGTATATGTCGGGCGTATTCGCATCGCCGTCCGCCGAGGACAGAGAGATAGTTTCGGACTGCCTGAAAAAGACGGGAACGGAAGGTCTTTCGCATCGGCAGATAGGCGAGCTGTCGGGCGGTCAGCTGCAGCGTGTTTTCCTTGCAAAGACCTTTGCGCAGCAGCCGAGTGTCATACTTCTGGACGAGCCTGCAAATCACATCGACCTGTCGGGGCAGCCCGAGCTTATCAGACTTATGCGTGATTGGATAACTCCCGAACGTGCGATGATAGCGGTGTTCCATGATCTGAATCTGTGTGCGGCGGCATCGGACAGAATGCTTCTTATCGACGGCGGCGAAAAGATCACAGAGGGAAAATGCGCAGATGTGTGCAGAGGTGCGGAAATATCCTCGGTCTACGGATTTGACATTGCGGAATATATGCGTAAAATGTTCTCTTTCTGGGATATATAACAGCAGAGTTATAGGTTTGATAAAATATGTATATTAGACATTATGATAATTTGTGATATAATAATAGACAAGGAGTTAGAAAAACGATACATTAAAGAAACCAGATTTATCGTATGCTAATATCCCTCTCATACCTTTCAATATAATCCGAAAAACGGCGGTACGCTAATTCCCCTGCGCACCGCCGTTTTTTATTTGTTTTTTATGCTTTGCACTGCCTTTTCCGCATCTTTTATTATGTCATCAGCCGTGCAGTTCGGGAGATGGAATTCGCCGTGTTCGTAAACGATATTTCCGTTCAGAACAGTCATTGCAACGTTTGACGGATTGCCGCTGTAAACAAGATTTTTCGGGATATTCAGGAGCGGGCGCATATTCGGGCAGTCAAGGTCAATGACAGCCATATCCGCCTTCATGCCGACAGTGAGCGATGTGCAGTCGGAAAGCCCCATTATCTCAGCACTTCCCGCAGTTGCGGCATAGAGGATATCCTCCGCATTTACGGCAGCCGCATCTGACAGCGCAAGCTTTGGGAGCGATGCTGCAAGGTACATCTCACGGAACATATCAAGCGCATTGTTGCCCGCAGGACCGTCAGTTCCGATGCCGACTCTTACATTTGCGAGAAGCTTTGCTGCGGGTGCGATGCCGCTTGCAAGCTTTGTGTTTGAGCATGGGTTCAGCACGGCAGCTATGTTCCGCTTTTTCATGGTTTTTATGTCCTCATCGGTCACATGGACGCAGTGGAAAAATCCGCCGCCGTTGTCGAGAAGTCCCAGCCTGTCAAAATACATCGGCGG
>USNJ01000122.1 GCA_900556055.1 uncultured Ruminococcus sp. | reverse complement strand
CATGGAGGTTAATCACGTTCAGGGTGGCAAAAAGGTTAAGCTCTCACAGCCACAGCAGCTTATGGCCTCCGAGCGTAAAATCATAGACGAAGCTTATGCAGGAGATATAATCGGAGTATTTGATCCCGGTATCTTCTCGATAGGTGACACTGTATGCGCCCCCGGAAGAAAGATCGTTTACGAGGGTATCCCGACATTCGCCCCCGAACATTTCGCAAGAATACGTCAGAAAGATACGCTGAAAAGAAAGCAGTTCGTCAAGGGAACAACGCAGATAGCACAGGAAGGTGCTATCCAGATATTCCGTGAGCCTTTCTCGGGAATGGAAGAGGTTATCGTCGGAGTTGTCGGCGTTCTTCAGTTTGAAGTGCTTGAATATCGTCTGAAAAATGAGTACAATGTTGATATTATCCGTGAAAATCTGCCGTATCAGTATATAAGATGGATAGAAAACAAGGATATCGACGTTAAATCGCTGAATCTCAGCTCAGATACAAAGATCGTTCAGGATTTCAAGGACAATTTCCTGCTGATCTTCACCAGCGAATGGAATATCCGCTGGGCGCTTGACAAGAACGAAGGTCTTGAACTTTCCGAATTCAATAAAAACTAAAAAAAGCTGTACCGCTTATTGAACGGTACAGCTTTTTTTATGCGTATTTTTCGGGGAATGCCTTCAGGTTGAAATCCTGCCTGCGGATAGGCTTTGAATAATAGTAACCCTGAGCCACACAGCAGCCGCAGTCAAGCAGGTAATCAGCCTGATTTCGGGTTTCAACTCCCTCGGCAATAATGCCCATTCCGATATCGTTGGACATTGCGATCGTGTGGAGAATGATCTTCTTTCCGCGGTCTGTCACCATAGTTTCGTTAAGGAATCCCCTGTCGATCTTCAGAACATCGAACGGAGAATTTTTCAGCATATTGAGCGATGAATATCCGGAACCGAAGTCATCCATTTCGAGGATATAACCCTCTTTTTTCAGGTTGATAAGAACATCAAAAAGCTCACGCTGATTATCATAGAAAACAGACTCAGTGATCTCAAGCTCAAGAAGATTTTTAGGTATATGATACTTTTCGGTCATTGAATTCAGAATGTTTATCAGATCGGGATTTGAAATGTGCAGTCTTGAAACATTGACCGAGATCGGCACAGCCTCGCAGCCCCTGTCAAGCCAGTCGCGTATAGTTATGCACGCTTCCTGCCACATAAATTCATCCAGCTTGACAATAAATCCGTTGCGCTCGAAAAGCGGGATAAAATCATTCGGCGGGATAAGCCCCTTTTCGGGATGATTCCATCTTACAAGAGCCTCAGCACCTATGATCTTTGCCGTCTTAATGTTATATTTCGGCTGGAGCCACATCTCAAACTGTCTTTCGGCAAGTGCAGTCTCCATTTCATCTTCGATCTCTTTTTCATAAAGCATTCGTGACTTGAACTTTTCGTCATAGAACGCATACGATGCCATCATATTTCCCTTGATCGTGGATTTTGCAAGCTTTGCATAATCGAAAACGGATCTGGGATTTGCATTCTGCTTTGCGATCTTGTAAATTCCGCAGGATACGGTGTATCTTACATCCTTATAGCTGCCGAGCGTTTCCGTTATCTTATTTACGATAGCGATCAGATCATCGTTATCCTTATATTCAGTGAGAATACCGAAGTTATCGCCCTGAAGTCTGCCGATAGATACCGCATCCGCAAATTCGGAAATAAGCATCTTTCCTATGCTTCTGAGCAGCTTGTCAGCAGTTTTTCCGCCGTATATCTCGTTTATAAGCTTGAACTTGTCGATATCGAACAGAACAAAGGCATACTGCTTTCCGTCGTCTGCATGAAGCGCATTGTCGATATCATCAAACATCTTGGTTTCATTGTTGAGCCCCGTGAGCATATCCTTATCCGCTCTGAGACGCAGTTCTTCAAGCGCTTTCAGCTGATCGTCAACATTCTGCACTGTTCCGATAACATGGCTATTTCCGTCACCCTCGGTAACAGCGCTTGCGCATATCCTGTACCATCTGTATTCATCATCGGTGCAGCGCAGCCTGCACGTAAACTCGCTGTTTACCCTGCCCGCCTTGACATCAGTGATAAACTCGGAGAAATCCTCCGCATCTTCGGTAAAAACCGTTCCGTCATGTATCATCTGATAAACGATATCCGCCTTGCTGCCCGGCTCAATGCTGACGGTTGTCTTTATCTTTTTTTTCATGTTCGGAGAGATATAGAGCGTGTTATCCGCACCGCTGTATTCAAAGCTCACTATATCGGTCTGCTCGATTATCGCCTTGTACCTTGCCTCGTGATAATCCGTAATCTTGCGGTATTCCATCTCCTGCTGCATCAGCCTGAGATTAGCCTCCATCTGATCTGCTTCCTTTTTCTCGGTTATATCACGGATATACAGCACGAACATTCTGCTGCCTGTCTCTTCATCGGTGAAAGGAACTGCGGCGCTGCTGTTCCATCTCAGCTCATGATTTTCGTCATAGAGCCTGTAAACATAGTTATAGTTTTCGCCCGAGTCAAATTTTTCGGAAATATAATCAACAGAAGTCTTGTGCAGATATTCATCCTTTTCCTCTTCGGGAATGAAGTTATCCGCAATAAATCGGTTGAACTCATTGAAAGTTGCAGCAGGCTTTTTTATCTTATTCGCAAAACAGTCCTTCTGGATAGAGAAAAGCCCAGTATCAGCGTTGACTTCACATACAAATATGCAGTCCTTCTTGAATGCGGCATCTGCATGTATCGTTTCGGCAACATTTTTCAGCTCGCTTCTCTTCATGTCGTCAATATCTCTTGAAAAGATGCAGCAGACGCTTCCGCCGTCAGCAGTTTCCGTAACAATAACGCTTATATACGACCAGCGGTAGGTTCCGTCAACGCACTTTCTGCGGAGTTCGGAAGTGTATTTTGTTCCCGTTTTGACAGCAGGATTTTTGAACTTCGGAGATTCGATAACTTCTTTGAGCCTCTCAGCGTCCTCCGGATAGATATCGTCCACATTATCCTGAGAAAAAAGTTGATCGGGCTTTATAAATTTTCCATCGCTGTAAATGACAGAAAGCGTATTGTTGTCAGGGGTAAATTCCAGGATCTCATTATAGGAATTTTTCAGAGCCTCAAGGAGTTCGGGTGAAAACAGCTCTTTCTTATTATTATCCATTGAACCACCGTCTTTCTAAAAAATTATTGCTTTCCGCACTTTATTTTAAGTCCATTATTAATAGTATAGCTTATTTTTATGGCTTATAAAACAATTGTGCCGCATTTTCCTGTTACCTCTTTGTAACTTTTTTAGCTTTATCAGGACTTATTCTCATCATCACTGTCATTCTCCATCATGTCCATAATATCATCCTCGGGAACAATGGAGATAATTTTTCCCGCATCTTCGGCAGCCTGGGCATGAGCGGCGAGGACTGTTTTCAGCTCATTTTCAAAGCGTTCGTCCTCATTTTCTTTCTCTGCATCATCATTCGGAATATTCTCCGCTTCATCGGCGGGAATATCTTCGGTTATGATAAGCTCGGGTTCTTCCGATTTTACTTCATCGGGGATATTTTCATTTTCCTCATATGCCGATGTGTCCGCATCATCCGTATCCGCAGATACGGCGGCAAAAAGCTCAGACTTCTTATGCACACGGAAATATGTTTTTGCGAGGTATCTTACTTTTTTCGCAAGTGCCTTGTTGATATCATGCTCGGACATTCTCCAGTGCCAGTTGTTTCCGATAGTCGAAGGCGTGTTCATTCTTGCCTCCGAGCCAAGCTCCAGAATATCCTGCATCTGGATTATAACAAGATCGGAAACGCTTGCATACAGCGCTCTTATCATGCTCCGGACGGGGCTGTCGCCTTCTCTTATGTCAAGATATCTGCATACGAATTTCTTTGTCTTTTTGTCGAGGGACTCAAACCAGCCGAGGGCTGTGTCATTGTCGTGAGTGCCTATGTACGAAACACTGTTTGCTATATAATTATGCGGCATATAACCGCTTTCGTTCTTTTTCCAGAATGCGAATTCCAGTACATTCATGCCTGGATATCCGCTGTCTGCGAGCATTTTGTGAACCTCATCTGTAAGAAATCCGAGGTTTTCCGCAACAAGATCTATCTCGCCCAGCTCCTTTTTCACAGCATTGAAAAGCTTCATTCCCGGACCCTTCAGCCATTCGCCCTTTTCGGCGGTGACACTTCCGGCAGGAATAGCATAAAAGCTCTCAAATCCCCTGAAATGGTCAATTCTCAGGATATCAAACAGCTTCGCCGAATAGCCTATGCGCTTTATCCACCACTTATAGCCGTCCTTTTCCATCGCATCCCAGTTATAAAGCGGATTGCCCCACAGCTGACCCGTTGCGGAGAAATCATCGGGCGGGCAGCCTGCAACATCGGTAGGACGGAGATCCTCATCAAGCATGAAAAGCGAAGGCTCAGCCCAGATATCAGAGCTGTCCATTGAAACATAGATCGCCATATCTCCGAAAAGCTTAACACCTTTTTTGTTTGCATATTTGTGCAGCTTATCCCACTGACGGAAGAAAACAAACTGCATGAACTTCTGAAAATCCATCTGCTGAGAAAGCAGGCGCTTGTAATATGCCATAGTTTCGGGATCCCTGCGGCGTATGCTGTTGTCCCAGCCGAGCCAGCCGTTCTGTTTGTTGAGGGATTTCAGCGACATATAGAGAGCATAATCCTCGAGCCAGAAGCTGTTTTCGGCGCAGAAGCTGTCAAAATCATCGGTATTTCCGTCGGTATATTTCAGAAATGCCTTGTTGAGAACCACCGTCTTGAAGGACATAAGCTCCTCATAGCTTGAAAAATCACGCTTGTCAAGCAGGATAAGATCCTTGTCATCCTCAGCAATAAGTCCGTCGGAAATAAGCTCTTCAAGGTCGATAAGCAGAGGATTTCCCGCAAATGCAGAATATGACTGATAAGGCGAATCGCCATATCCGGTAGGTCCGATAGGAAGCACCTGCCAGCAGCTCTGACCGCTCTTTTTCAGGAAATCAACAAATCTGAAAGCCTCTTTTCCCATAGTTCCGACACCATAGCGTCCGGGAAGGCTCGTTATATGCATAAGTATTCCGCAGCTTTTCATAGAAAACTCCTAACTTTGCCGCAAGCGCAGCAAACCATGTATCAATTATTATGCTTATTATACCATATTTTTTTGAAAACAGCAAGGGGTTTTGTGCAGAAATAATAAATTTAACATAAAAATCGTATTATATAAAAATTAACACTCCCAACTATGATTTTTAACTTGAAATACCGCATTAAATATGTTAAAATAAAGTAAATGATAAAATTTTACAAACGGAGGATCTCTTTCATGACTCTGAACGATGTAATTTTCAAAAGAAAATCCACAAGGAGCTACGCCCAGCCGTCTGTCGATGAGGGTACCTTATATGAAATAAAGGAATATATCGAAAAGCTTCACCCGCTGAACGAAAACATCAGAACATACTGCGAGATCGTTCCCGCAGCGGATGTCAAGGGCGGTGTTAAAGCACCTTATTTCGCAGCAATTTACAGTGAAAAAACTGACGGGTATCTTACGGAAGTCGGATTCAGATATCAGCAGCTCGACCTCTATCTGCAAAGCATAGGTCTCGGTTCATGCTGGTGCGCTGACGCAAAATATGCGCCGAACGGAACTGTCGTACCCGCATACAACGGAATGCCGCTCGTTATAATGATAGGCTTCGGAAAAGCCAAGGATTCGCCGTACAGAAACATCAGCGAGTTCAAAAGAAAAGAACGCCGTGATATCTCCGATTCGCCTGATATGCGGCTCGAACCTGCACGTCTTGCACCGTCAAGCTATAACGATCAGCCGTGGTATTTCCTCAAGGACGGCAGATTTTTCCATGCATACTGTGTTATTCAGGGGTTTCTGAAAGCCAAGCACGCAGACACGAACCTCATCGACATGGGCATCGCAATGGCACAGATGTACACCGCAAATCCCGACACATTCAGGTATTTTGTCAACAAAGACCCCGCTCAGGTCAAAGGATACAAATACATAGGAAGCTTCAAGATATAAAAAAACGGCGGTTCATTTCAG